>JAHJYN010000176.1 GCA_018826885.1 Alphaproteobacteria bacterium
GAGGTCGAGGTCATGCCCGGCTGGGTGTTGACCTCCAGAAGAACGAGAACGTCCTTAACATCGTCATAACGAAAGTCGGATCGCGTCACCCCGCGACAGCCCAGCGCCGTGTGCGCCCGCTCGGACAGGCGCAGCGCCATCTCGAACACATCGGGCTTCAGCTGCGCCGGCAGTTCGTGCACCGAGCCGCCCGGCGCATATTTGGCCTCATAGTCATAGAAGCCCTTGGTCGGCGTGATGTCGGTGACGGTCAGCGCCCGCGGGCCGTCCGCCTCGCCCAGCACGGCAACCGCCAATTCCCTCCCGGCGATAAAGGGCTCGACCATCACCTGTTCGCCATAGGTCCAGTCGGCGGCCCCCACCTCAGCCGGAGGCCGGTTGGCCCCTTCGGTCACCAGAAAGACGCCGACCGAGGATCCCTCGGCATTCGGCTTGATCACATAGGGCGGGGCCATGACGTGGTCGCGGGCCACCTCATGCCGGTCGAACAGGCCGCCGCCCGGCACCGGAATGCCCGCCGCCGCCAGCACGGCCTTGGACTTGGCCTTGTCCATCGCCAGCGCCGAGGCCAGCACCCCCGAGTGGGTGTAGGGAATATTCAGCGTCTCAAGGACGCCCTGGACGCAGCCGTCCTCGCCCCAGGCGCCGTGCAGACAGTTCAGCACGACATCGGGACGGATCAGCCCACCCAGCACATTGGCCAGATCCCGCCCGGCGTCGATGCGGCTGACGCGGGCCACCTGCCCTTCCAGCGCGTCCGCACAGCCCTTGCCCGAGTTCAGCGACACCTCGCGCTCGGCCGACAGCCCCCCCATCAGGACGGCGACATGCAGGTCTTTCAGGGGGCGGTTCATGGGGCGGAACGGAACTCAGAGAGGGCGGCCGATCCTCTTGATCTCCCATTCGAGGTTTACGCCGAGTTTACTTTGAACGTCGGATCGCACCGCCTCGCCCAGTCCCTCGATGTCTGCGGCCGTCGCTTCGCCCGGGTTGATCATGAAATTGCTGTGCAATTCGCTGAACTTGGCCCCGCCCCCGGTGACCGAAACCAGTTTTCCGCGCCAGCCCGTTTCATCCACAAGTTTCCAGCTGGAATGGCCCGGCGGGTTCTTGAAGGTCGAGCCGCCGGTCTTCTCGCGGATCGGCTGGGTCTGTTCGCGGCGCGACGTGATCGCGTCGATCCGGGCCTGCACCGCCGCCGGGTCGTCGGGACTCCCCCGATAGGTCGCCTCCAGCCAGATGATATCGGCCGGCGCCTCCGAGTGGCGATAGGTGTAGCCAAAGTCGGCCAGCGCATAGTCGACCCGCTCGCCCGCACGGGTCAGCCCCCGGGCCGAGACCAGCACATCCTTGGTCTCCGACCCATAGCAACCGGCATTCATGGTCAGGGCGCCGCCGATGGTTCCCGGAATGCCCGCATAGAACTCCAGCCCGCCGATCCCGGCCTTGGCCGAAGCGCGCGCCACCATGGAGTCCAGCGCCCCCGCGCCCGCCGTGATCGTGTCGCCCTCGGTCGTGATCTGCGCCCAGGGCCGTCCCGCCAGCCGGATCACCACCCCCTCGACCCCGCCGTCGCGCACGATGACGTTCGAGCCCACACCCAGCACCGTCACCGGCACCGATGCGTCCAGCGCCTTCAGGAAGTCCGCCAGATCGTCGGCATCCGCCGGCAGGAACAATGCGTCCGCCGCCCCGCCCACCCGGAACCAGGTGTAGGGCCCCAGTGGCTCATCGCGCAGGAGTTTGCCGCGAACCTCGGGCAGGGTGTCTCGCCAATCGCTCATGCGTCGTCTGCCTGATGCGAGGTCATGTCCTTCAGGCGCGCCGTCTGCTGGGCGTTCAGCCCCTCGCCCGTGCTGCAGCGGGGACGGTCGTCTCCCAGTTCCAGCCACGGCACCATGGCCTCGACGCCCCAGTGCTGCTGGATCGGCGCCAGCGCGGGGTCATCCAGGCTGCCGATCGTCACATTGACCCAGTCGCTGTCCTTGTAGGCAAAGCCCAGCGGCGTGCCGCAGCGGGCACAGAAGGGCCGTTCGGCCACCGACGAGCTATCGAACACCTCCGGCCCCTCGCCTTCCCAGGTCAGGTTTTCACGCGGACATCCCACCAGCGCGGCGAACACATTGCCCACGGCCTTCTTACACATCCGGCAGTGACAGAAATGCGCATGATCCAGACCGCCGCTGATGCGGTAGCGCACCCGCCCGCACTGACACCCGCCGGTGACCGTCATCCCAGCGCCTCCAGCTGCCCCGGCAGGGCATAGGCCCAGGCCGTGATGTCCCCGGCGCCCAGCAGCACGACCAGATCCCCGGCCTTCGCTTCTTCCCGGATCAGGCGCGGCAGGGCGGCGGCGCTTTCCAGCGGGCGAACCGACCGGTGGCCGAACCGGCGGATACCCTCGACCAAGGCGTCCTTGTCCACCCCCTCGATCGGTTGTTCCCCGGCCGCATAGACATCGGCGACCAGCACCGAGTCCGCATCGGCAAAACAGGTCGAGAAGTCGTTCATCAGGTCGCGCAGCCGGGTGTAGCGGTGCGGCTGGACCACGGCGATCACCCGGCCGCCGCCCTCGGTCGTGTGCACCACCTGACGGGCGGCCTTGAGCACGGCGGCGATCTCGACCGGATGGTGGCCATAGTCATCGACGATCCGCACACCATCGACGACGCCCGTCGTCGTAAAGCGCCGCTTGACCCCGCCGAACCCGGCCAGTCCCTCGCGGATCGCGGCGTCCGATATGCCCAGTTCGCGCGCCACGGCGATGGCCGCCAGCGCGTTCGACACATTATGCGCCCCCGCCATCGGCAGATGCAGGCCCTCCAGCACATCCGGCTCTTCCAGCGCATCAATGCCCTGCTTCTGGAAGGCCACGTCGAACCGCGCCCCGTCCGGGCCCATGTCGCAGTTGATCGCCCGCACCATGGCCTGCGGATTGGTGCCATAGGTGACCATGCGCCGGTTATCGATGGTCGCGACCAGCCGCTGCACCTCCGGGTGGTCCAGACACACGGCGGCAAACCCGTAGAAGGGAATGTTCTCGACGAAATCGACGAAGGCCTTCCGCACCCCGTCAAAGTCGCCGTAGTGGTCCAGGTGCTCCGGATCGATATTGGTCACGACCGCGACCGTCGACTTCAGCCGCAGGAAGCTGCCGTCCGACTCGTCGGCCTCAACCACGATCCAGTCGCCGTCGCCCACCTTCGCATTGGTCCCGTAAGCATTGATGATCCCGCCATTGACGATGGTCGGGTCGGTGCCGCCCGCATCCAGCAGGGCCGCGATCATCGACGTCGTGGTGGTCTTGCCGTGGGTCCCGCCCACGGCCACCGAGAACTGCAGCCGCATCAGCTCGGCCAGCATCTCGGCCCGCCGCACCAGCGGAATGCGCCGACCGCGCGCGACCGTCAGCTCGGGATTGTCCGCCCGCACCGCCGTGGAATAGACGACCGCCGCGACCTCCTCGCCCACATGGGCGGCGTCATGGCCGATGAAGATCTTCGCGCCCAGCTGCTCCAGCCGCTCGGTATTGGCCCCGGCTTTCGCGTCAGAGCCCTGCACCTGATAGCCGATCTTGAGCATGATCTCGGCGATGCCGCTCATGCCGATGCCGCCGATGCCGACGAAGTGGACGGGCCCGATCGGGAACGGAACTGGACGAAGACGTGCGATCATCGGGGCGTCATAGCGGACTTTGTTGGGATTGCACCAGACGCCCCTTCCCTACGCTTTCGACAACACGGCTAACTGCCTCTTAACCCTGCGGACTCAGGATCGCCGCTTGTTTCCACAAGGGCGCGCCTGCATGTCCGAGTTCAAGACCGACGTCATTCTCAAGGGGGACTGCATCCAGGTGCTGAAGTCCCTGCCGGACGCCTCGGTCGATGCGGTGTTCGCCGACCCGCCCTATAATCTTCAGCTGGGCGGCGACCTGCTGCGTCCCGATAACTCGCGCGTCGATGCGGTCGACGACGACTGGGACAAGTTCGACAGCTTCGCTGCCTATGACGCCTTCACCCGCGCCTGGCTGGCCGAGTGCCGCCGTGTGCTCAAGCCCGAGGGCTCGATCTGGGTGATCGGCAGCTATCACAATGTCTTCCGGCTGGGCTCTGCCATTCAGGACCTCGGCTTCTGGGTGTTGAACGACATCGTCTGGCGCAAGTCCAACCCCATGCCGAACTTCAAGGGCACCCGCTTCACCAATGCCCACGAAACCCTGATCTGGGCAGCCCGCAGCCAGGGACAAAAGCGCTACACCTTCAACTACGACGCCCTGAAGGCCTTCAACGAAGACACCCAGATGCGCTCCGACTGGACCTTCGCCCTGTGCACGGGCGAGGAGCGGATCAAGGACGCCGACGGCAAGAAGGCCCATCCCACGCAAAAGCCCGAGGCCCTGCTGCACCGCGTGCTGCTGGCCTCGACCCGGCCGGGCGATGTGGTGCTCGACCCCTTCTTCGGCACCGGCACGACCGGCGCCGCCGCCAAGCGTCTCGGCCGCCACTACATCGGCATCGAGCGCGAGGATGACTACATCCGCGTGGCTGAAAAGCGCCTCGCCGCCGTCGTGCCCGCCAACCCCGAGGACCTGGCCGTCATGGGATCGAAGCGGTCCGAGCCGCGCGTGCCCTTCGGCGCCCTGGTCGAGGCCGGCCTGCTGCGCCCCGGCGACCGCCTTTATGCGCCCGACGGCTCACGCGAGGCCCGCGTCCGCGCCGACGGCAGCCTGATCCACGGCGACCTGACCGGCTCGATCCACAAGCTGGGCGCCCTGATGGAAAACGCCCCCGCCTGTAACGGCTGGACCTACTGGCGCTTCAAGACCGACCAGGGCTTCAAATCCATCGACACCCTCCGCGCCGAAATCCGCGCCGCGATGTAGGACGACCAGCTTCTCCCCCGTTCACGGGGGAGAAGGACCGCCGAAGGCGGTGGAGGGGGCGGATCACTCCGCCACGCCCCGATCCAGCGCCTTTCTGAAGACGGTCGGGAGAGCCTGCCGCGCCTCCGCCACCTCGCGCCAGATCAGGTCCGCTGCCTCGCCTTCCGCCCGCATGACCGTCAACTCCAGCTCGAAATGGGTGAAGACGTGGCGGACCGTACCAACGTCCCGCCAGTCGGCGACGACGGGCGGTCCCTCGCCCTCCCCGGCATCCCAGCCCGAGGTCGGCAGGCCCAGCATGCCACCCAGCAGGCCCTTGTCCGGCCGTTTCACCAGACCGACCCGGCCCGCGCCATCGACCAGCACCCAGACCACCCCTTCGCGCCGGGGCTTGGACACCTTGGCCAGCTTCTTCGGCCAGGCCTCGGGCGTGCCGCTGGCCCGCGCCTGACAGTCCCCCGCCAGCGGGCACTCGCCACACAGGGGTGAGCGGGGCCGACAGATGCGCGACCCCAGATCCATCAGGGCCTGGGCCCAGTCGCCGGGGTCGAAATCCTTCGGCTCCGGCGTCAGGGCATCGGCCAGCACCCGCAGTTCGGGGCGGGCCTTCGGCAGGGGCGTCTCGACGGTGAACAGCCGCGCCATCACCCGTTCGACATTGCCGTCGACCACCACCGCCCGGCGGCCAAAGGCGATCGCCGCGACTGCCGCTGCCGTATAGGCGCCCAGCCCCGGCAGGGCCCGCAGGCCGTCTTCGCTATCGGGAAACACTCCGCCATGGTCGCGGGCCACCGCCCGGGCACAGGCCAGCAGGTTTCGGGCCCGCGCATAGTACCCCAGCCCCGCCCAGGCGCCCATGACGGCCTCGTCCGGCGCCGCCGCCAGCGCCCCGACCGTCGGCCAGCGCGTGGTGAAGGCGTGAAAATACGGCGTGGCATGGGGCACGGTGGTCTGCTGCAGCATCACCTCCGACAGCCAGACCCGATAGGGATCGGCCCGCTCCGCCGACCCCGGCGGCATGCGCCACGGCAGCGCCCGGGCATGGAGGCTGTACCAGTGCGCCAGCGCGTTGCGGATCGCGGCCAGTCTGTCAGAATCGGGAGGGCTCATCGTCTCCAGCATAGGAGCGCATTACATCCCGGGGTATAGTGACACCATGCCCCGTCCGCTGCCCACGGAAGACGAAGCCCGCGAAATTCTTGCTCGCCGCAAGACGCGTCCCCTGCCGCGTCCTGCCCCGCGTGTCGGCCGGGCGCTGGAAAAGCTGATCCGCACCCTGGACGACCGCTACGGCCGGGGGGCCGAGGCGCTTGAGGCCCGCTGGCCCGAAATCGTCGGCGAGCGCCTGGCCGCCGTCACCCGCCCGCAGAAACTGACCCGCCCGCGAAAGGGGCCGGACGGCAAGTCAGCCGGCGCCACGCTGGAGCTTCGCGTGGCCGGCCCGGCCGCCCTGCTGGTCCAGCACCAGTCGGCGGACATTCTGGAACGGGTCAATCTGTTCCTCGGACAGGGCGCGGTTGAGCGCCTGCGCATCGCCCAGGGGCCGATCGGGCCGCGCGCCACACGCTCGCGCGCCCCTCTGACCAAACCTGCCGCCCTTCCCCCGCTCGGCGCTGCCGATGAGGCGGCGCTCAAGGCCTCGGTCGCCGCTGCCCCCGCGCCACTGGCCGCCGCCCTCGAGCGGCTGGGCCGCAGCGTGCTCAATCGGCGTGCCGGAAGGCCCTAGGACAAAACTTTGCCGCAAGGCGTCTCGACAAAGCCGGGGCGGGGTCCTAGCCAAGGACTCGCTGTATATGACCCGCCCTTCGTGCGCTGACCGTCAAGAGGATTGACCCATGTCCATCGGCTCCAAGACCGCCCGCTTCCGTTTCAGCGCCATGAGCCGCCGCGCCGCCATGACCGGAGCGGCTCTCGCTGCCATGGGCACCCTGGCTGCCTGCGGCGGGTCCGAGGGCACTCAGGCCGCACAGGGGGACATGGCCAAGGGCGCCCCTGAAGGCGCCAAGGTCACGGTCGTCGAATACGCCTCGGTCACCTGCGGCGTCTGCGCGGCCTGGCAGGAACGCGTCTGGCCTGAGTTCAAGGCCAAATACGTCGACACCAATCAGGTGCGTTACGTCTTCCGCGAATTCCCGACCCCGCCCGCCGATGTCGCGGCCGCCGGCTTCCTGCTGGCCCGCTGCGCCGGCGAGGACCGCTACTTCCAGGTGGTCGAGGAGATCATGGCCAGCCAGCGCGAATGGCAGCAGGGCATTCCGCCGGCCGCCACCCTCAGCCGCATCGCTACCTCGGTCGGCCTGACCGAAGACGAGTACCGCACCTGCGTCACCGATCCCGAGGCCCTGGCCGCTCTCGAAGAGCGCATCCAGTCCGGCCGGTCGGCAGGCGTGACGGGCACCCCCACCTTCTTCGTCAACGGCACGCGCGTGGCGGACAGTTCGATGGCGGGCCTCTCGGCCGCCGTCGAAGCCGAACTGGCCAAGTAGACGGCATGCGCGTCGCGGGTCTTGCCACACTGACGGCTCTGGCGGTTCTCGCCCTGGGCCAGCCCGCGCTGGCCCAGCAGACAGTGCGGCCGGCCCCGCCGCCCATGGCCGCGCCCGAGCGGGTGCTGGCGGTCGACCCCGCCGATCGCACCCTCGGCCGGGACGACGCACCCGTGACCCTGACCGCCTACCTCTCGACGGTCTGCGGCCACTGCGCCGTCTGGCACGAGGCGGATTTCCCCGAGATCAAGCGTCGCCTGATCGACACCGGTCAGGTAAGGGTCGTGTGGCGGGACCTGCCGACCAATCCTGCCGAACTCGCCCTGGCCGGAGCCGTTCTGGCCCGCTGTGCAGCCCCCGAACGCTATGACGATGCGCTCGGCGCCCTGTTCCGCGGCCAGGCCACCTATCTGCAAAGCGGAAACGTCGACGGATGGCTGATCTCGGCCGCCACCGCCGCCGACCTGCCGCTGGATCAGGCCCAGGCCTGCATCAGCGACGACGCCCGCTATGCCGAGATCGAGACCCGCGCCCGTCAGGCCTCCAGCCTCGGCGTCCGCAGCACCCCGACGCTGTTCCTTGATGGGGTACCCACCCGGGCCCGCACGGCCGACGAGATTGAGGCCGCCATCGCCGGCCGGCCGCGTCCCGCGCCCTCTTCGGCCGACTGACGCCCCGGCCCGATGCAGTTCCAGCGGCTCAGGCTTGTCGGGTTCAAATCCTTCGTCGATCCGACCGAGGTGCACATTACCCCGGGCCTGACCGGCATCGTCGGACCGAACGGCTGTGGCAAGTCCAACGTTCTGGAGTCGCTGCGCTGGGTTATGGGCGCCAACTCGGCCAAGGCCATGCGCGGCCAGGGCATGGACGACGTCATCTTTGCCGGTGCCGCCGACCGCCCGGCGCGCAGTCATGCCGAGGTTTCGCTCAGCATTGATAACAGCCAGCGCCGCGCACCCCAGCCCTTCACCGACTCCGCCGTCCTCGAGGTCTCGCGCCGCATCGACCGGGGGCAGGGCTCTACCTATCGCATCAATGGCAAGGAGGTCCGCGCGCGTGACGTCCAGCTGCTGTTCGCCGATGCCTCCACCGGCGCCAACTCCCCGGCCCTTGTGCGTCAGGGCCAGATCTCGGAACTGATCGCCGCCAAGCCGCAGAACCGCCGCCGCATTCTGGAAGAGGCCGGGGGCGTGTCGGGCCTGCACACCCGCCGGCATGAGGCCGAGCTGCGCCTCAAGGCCGCCGAGACCAACCTCGACCGGCTGGACGACATCGGCAAGGAGCTGGAAACCGCCCTCACCCGCCTGAAGCGCGAAGCCCGTCAGGCCGAGAAATACCGCAAGATTTCCGCCGAGATCCGCGCCCTGCAATCCGCCGTCCTGCTGGCCCGCTGGAAGGAAGCCGTGCAGGCCCGGGACGACGCCACAGCCGCCCTGCGCGAGGCCGAGGTCGAGGTCGGCAGGACCGAGGTCGCCGCCGCCCACGCCCGGACCGAAGCCCTCAAGGCCCAGGAAGGCCTCAAGCCCGCCCGTGAGGAAGACGCCGTCGCCGGCGCTGTCCTGCACCGCGCCACGCTGGAGCGCGACCGTCTCGACATGGCCGAACAGGCCGCCCGCGCCGAGGTCGAACGCCTCGAACGCGAGGCCGCCCGCATCGCCGCCGACCTCACGCGCGAAACGGCCATGGCGGGCGATGCCGAGGGCGAGCTGACCCGTCTGTCCGAGGCTGTCGCGGCGCTCGAGGCCGAGATCGAGTCCGCACCGACCCGTGGCCCCGAGCTGGATCGCGCCCTTGAACAGGCCGACGCCGACCGTCAGGCCGCCGAGGCCGAGGTCGAGCGCCTGACCTCCGAACTGGCCGCCGTCGACGCCCGCGCCCGCGCCGAGGCCGCCCGACGCGAAGAGGCCGAAACCCGGCTGGCGCGCCTCGAGGCCTCCCGCGCCCAGACCGCCGCCGAGCGTGAGGCGCTGGCCCCTTCCGACACCCCCGAGCAGGCCGGGGCCGAAGCGGCCCTGACCACCGCCCAGGCCGACCTGGCCGCCGCCCGCGAGGCCGTCGAACAGGCCGAGGCCGACCGCGCCGATCTGGCCCGCGCCGAACAGGATGCCCGCACCGCCGCCCGCACCCTCGAGGACAAACTCGGACGCCTGCAGACCGAGGCCCGGGGCCTCGCCCAGCTGCTGGCCCGGGGCAAGCGCGACCATCCCCCGGCCCTCGACTCCGTTCAGGCAGCCCGCGGCTACGAAGCGGCGCTGGCGGCAGCTTTGGGCGAAGACCTCGACGCGGCGCTCGACCCCGCCGCCGCCGCCCACTGGTCCGGAGCCGAGGCCGCGCCCCCCCTCTGGCCCGAGGGTGTCACCCCCCTGTCCGATCACGTCACGGCGCCCGTCGCCCTGTCCGCCCGCCTCGCCTGGTGCGGCGTGGCCCCGGCCGACCGGGCCCCGCAGCTGGCGCGGCGCCTGCCCGTCGGCGCCCGTCTGGTGACGAAGGAGGGCGACCTTTACCGCTGGGACGGGCTGGTGGTCCGGGCCGAGGCGCCCCGCCCCGCCGCCATCCGTCTGGAGCAGCGCACCCGCCTGTCCGAGGTCGAGACCGACATCGATCAGGGCCGGCCCGCGCTGGACACCGCCCAGGCCGAGCTGAAATCCCTGACCGAGCGCCTGCGGTCTGCGGATGAGGCCGTAAAGGCCGCCCGCCTCGTGCCCTTCAGCCTCGACAAGGCCGTCGCCGCCGCCCGCGACCGGGTCGAGGCGCTGGCCCGCGACACCGCCCGTCGCGAAGCGCGCGCCCAGTCGCTGGATGAAGCCCTCACCCGCCTCGACACCGAGATCGAAGCCGCCTCCGCAGCGGTCGAGGACTCCCGCGCCATCGAGGCCCCCGCCACTTCGCCCGGCGAGCTCCGGGCCCGGGTTGCCGAGGCGCGGGCCGCGTCCGAAACCGCCCGCACCGCCACCGCCCAGGCCCGGCTTGAGCGCGACACCGAGGCCCGCGCCGTCGAGGGCCGCACCCGCCAGCTGCACACCCTGACCCGCGAGCGTGACGCCTGGTCCGGGCGGGGCCAGGAGGCCCGC
>JAHJYN010000177.1 GCA_018826885.1 Alphaproteobacteria bacterium
GACGCCCTGTCCGACCGGCTCAGCATGAAGCGGGTCAAGGCCCTGATGGCCGAGGGCCTGATCGAGATCGCCCCCATCGGCTATATGCGCGGCCGCACCCTCAACAACGCCTTTGTGGTCGTCGACGAGGCCCAGAACTGCACCTACGTCCAGCTTAAGATGCTGCTGACCCGGCTGGGCTGGCATTCGACCATGGTGGTCACCGGCGATCCGCAACAGTCCGACCTGCTGCCCGGCATCTCGGGCCTGTCCGACGTCGCCGAGCGGCTGCAGGCGGTGCCCGACATCGCCGTCGTCAAGCTGGCCGAGCGCGACATCGTCCGCCACCCGCTGGTCGCCTCGATGATCGGGGTGCTGTGACCGACACGGGGCCGGATTGATTCCCGGCGATCCGGAACCCTCTCCGGCCCCGTCCCTTCCCTGAAGATGACCGATCTGCCGGATTTCCGATGACAGACGTCGCTGCCGCATGGGCCGACGCGCTTGAGCGATTCGACTGGCTACCCCTACGGGGCCAGGCGCTGGTGCTTCTGGGCGGTGCCGTCGGCGTGGCCCTGCTGGCCCATGCACTGGCCACGGCGCTGGTTCGCCGGGCGGTCAGGCAGAGCGATGTCTTCTGGCGCTCGCTGGTCAGCCGGACGCGCCGCCCGGCCCGGCTGGCGCTGGTGCTGCTGGCCATCAATGTGGTCTCGCCGCTCCTGCCCCTTCAGGACGGCATGGCCGCCCTGCTGCGGCAAGGCCTGCACATCGGCATGGTCATCACCGCCGGCTGGGCCAGTCTGGCCGCCCTCGACATCGCCGCCGCCATCCACCTGCGCAAATACCGGATCGACGTCGCCGACAATCTGGTCGCCCGCAAACACCTGACCCAGGTGCGGATCCTTCGCCGGGCAGCCGCGACCCTGATCATCGTCTTCACGATCGCCTTTGCCTTGATGACCATCAGCGGCTTTCGCCAGTGGGGCGTCAGCCTGCTGGCGGCCGGCGGCGCGGCCGGGATCATCGTCGGCCTGGCGCTCCAGCCCCTGCTGACCAATCTGATCGCCGGCATCCAGATCGCCCTGACCCAGCCGATTCGCATCGACGATGCCGTGATCGTTCAAAATGAGTTCGGCCATATCGAGGAGATCACCGCCACCTATGTCGTGGTGCGTCTCTGGGACCTCCGCCGAGTCGTGCTGCCGCTGACCTGGTTCATCCAGAACCCGTTCCAGAACTGGACCCGTGATTCGGCGACCCTGATCGGCAGCGTCTTCTTCTATCTGGACTATGCCGCCCCGATCGAGGCCATGCGGGAGAAGCTGGACCAGATCGTGCGCCCTTCGCCGTGGTGGGACGGCGACACCCTGGTGCTTCAGGTCACCGACCTGCGCGAGCGGGTGATCGAGGTCCGCTGTCTGGCCAGCGCGCGGAATGGCGGCGACGCCTTCGACCTGCGCTGCGCGATTCGCGAACAGATGATCGCCTGGCTGAAGGCCGAACACCCCGAGGCCCTGCCCCGGGATCGGATCGACCTGTCAGCCGATCCGGACACTGCGCGAGGGTCAATCCGCCAAAGTCACCAGTAGTGCCAGCCACACGACAATTGCCGCCGACACGCTGAGCGCGAACCACTTGAACCGATCCATGCCGGACCCTCTTGCCAGCAAGGCGAGGCCGATGGCCGCAACCACAGAAGCCAGCGAGCCCCACGCAACGCCACCGACCGCCTGCTCGGCATTGCCCCCGACGCGCACGCTCTCCAGCCAGAAGCCGACGACCGGGCCCGTGAGCACCAGAAGGCCGAGCATCAACCGAGCCCCGGCCCTCACCATCGTCAGCGGTCCTTCTCGCGCTCCGTGCCCGACCGCGCGTCCAGCGCGGCTTGCGCTGCGGCAAGGCGGGCGATCGGCACGCGGTAGGGCGAGCAGCTGACATAATCCAGCCCGGCGCCCTCGCAGAAGGCGATCGAGGACGGATCGCCGCCGTGCTCGCCGCAGATGCCCAGTTTGACGTCGGCGCGCACGGCCCGGCCGCGCTCGGCGGCGATGCGGATCAGGTCGCCGACGCCTTCCTGATCCAGCCGGACAAACGGATCGGTCTCGAAGATGCCCTTGTCCATATAGGCCTGCAGGAACCGGCCTGAATCGTCGCGCGAAATGCCGAACGTCGTCTGGGTCAGGTCATTGGTGCCGAAGCTGAAGAACTGCGCGTGCTCGGCCAGATCCCCGGCCCGCAGCGCCGCGCGCGGCAGCTCGATCATGGTCCCGACCAGATAGGCGATCGACTGGCCGGTCTCCTCGAACACGGCCTTCGCCGTCCGGTCGGTCAGCTCGCGCAGATATTTCATCTCCAGACCGAGCGCGACCAGCGGGTGCATGATCTCGGGCAGGGGCGCTTCGCCCGAGGTGGCCTGCACCTCCAGCGCCGCCTCGAGGATGGCGCGCACCTGCATTTCGTAGATTTCGGGATAGGCGACGCCGAGGCGACAGCCCCGGTGGCCCAGCATGGGGTTGGTCTCGTGCAACTCCTTGGCCCGCCGCTTCAGCTTGGCGGCGTCCAGCCCCTGGGTTGTGGCCAAGGCGTCGATCTCGGCCTCGCTGTGCGGGATGAACTCGTGCAGCGGCGGGTCCAGCAGGCGGATGGTGACCGGCAGGCCCGCCATGATCTGGAACAGCTCGACAAAGTCCGACTTCTGGAACGGCGCGATCTTGGCCAGCGCCGCGCGGCGGCCCGCCTCGTCATCGGCCAGAATCATCTCGCGCACGGCGGCGATCCGGGCATCGTCGAAGAACATGTGCTCGGTGCGGCACAGGCCGATGCCTTCGGCGCCGAACCCGCGCGCCGTCTTCGCATCCAGCGGCGTCTCGGCATTGGCCCGCACGCGCAGGCGGCGGACCTTGTCGGCCCAGGCCATCAGGGTCTGGAAATCGCCGGTCAGCTCGGGCTCGATCATCGGCACGGCCCCGTCCAGAACCTCGCCCTTCGAGCCGTCGATGGTGATGATCTCGCCCGCCTTGAAGATTCGGCCGCGAGCGGTGAAGGTCCCGGCCTTTTCGTCGATGTGGATTTCCCCGGCGCCCGAGACGCAGGGGCGCCCCATGCCGCGGGCCACCACCGCCGCGTGGCTGGTCATGCCGCCGCGCGCCGTGACGATGCCGCGCGCCGCATGCATGCCGTGGATGTCCTCGGGCGAGGTCTCCTCGCGCACCAGAATGACCGCGTCGCCCAGCTGGTTCATTCGCTCGGCCTCATCGGCATCGAACACCACCTTGCCGGTCGCAGCCCCCGGCGACGCCGGCAGGCCCGCCGCCACCACCTGGCGCTCGGCCTTCGGGTCGAGCGTCGGGTGCAGCAGCTGGTCCAGCGCCGAGGGCTCGACGCGGCTGACCGCCTCCTCCTCCGAGATCACGCCTTCGGAGGCCAGGTCGACGGCGATCTTCAGCGCCGACTTGGCCGTGCGCTTGCCGTTGCGGGTCTGCAGCATCCACAGCCGGCCCTGTTCGACCGTGAACTCGATGTCCTGCATGTCGCGGTAATGCGTCTCCAGACGCCCGACGACCTCGACAAACTGCCCGAACACCTCGGGCATGGCCTCTTCCATCGACGGCGCCGTCTCGCCCATCTCCTCGCGCCCGGCTTTCGTCAGCGACTGCGGCGTGCGGATGCCCGCGACCACATCCTCGCCCTGGGCATTAATCAGGAATTCGCCATACAGGCGCGCCTCACCGGTCGAGGGGTTGCGCGTGAACGCCACCCCCGTCGCCGAGGTCTGGCCCATATTGCCGAACACCATCGACTGGATGTTGACCGCCGTGCCCCAGCTTTCGGGGATGTCGTGCATGCGGCGATAGAATTTGGCCCGGTCGTTCATCCAGCTGTCGAACACGGCGCCGATCGCGCCCCACAGCTGGGCGTGCGGGTCCTGCGGGAAGGGCTGCCCCAGCCGGTCCTCGACCACCGCCAGATAGTCGGCGATCACGGCCTGCCAGTGGTCGGCCTCAAGGTCGGTGTCGATGGTGACGCCCAGCCGGTCCTTGTGATCGTCCAGCACCTCCTCGAAATCGTCGTGCGACAGGCCCAGCACCACATTGGAGTACATGGTGATGAAGCGGCGATAGCTGTCCAGGGCGAACCGCCGGTCCCCCGACAGCGCCGCCAGACCCTCGACCGTTTGATCGTTCAGGCCCAGGTTCAGCACCGTGTCCATCATGCCGGGCATGGACGCCCGCGCGCCCGACCGCACCGACACCAGCAGCGGATTCTTCACATCGCCAAAGGTCTTGCCGGTGATCGCCTCGACCTTCTCCAGACCGGCCTTGACCTGATCGGCCAGGGCGTCGGGATAGGACTGCCCGTTCGAGAAATAGTGGAAACAGGCCTCGGTCGTGATGGTGAACCCCGGCGGCACCGGCAGGCCCAGCGACGACATCTCGGCCAGATTGGCGCCCTTGCCGCCCAGCAGGTTCTTCATCGACGACTCACCGTCCGCCGAACCCCCGCCAAAGCCATACACCCACTGAGTCATCGTGCCCGTCCTCGCCTCACTGCTCCGGTTCTGACTAGCGCGCCGCACCCGCGAAGGCGAGGCCGCAGCCGTAACAATCCGTGAGCGC
>JAHJYN010000178.1 GCA_018826885.1 Alphaproteobacteria bacterium
CAGGAGGCCCGGTTGTCCGGGTCGATCGTGTGAATGACCTCGGTCCAGCCCAGAATGTCGAAGGCATAGTCCATCGTGGCGGTGGCGGCCTCAAGCGCATAGCCCTTGCCCTGGGCATCCGGGTGCAGTGACCAGCCGACCTCGGGCCCCGGCCAGCCCTCGGGCTGCCAAGGGCCGATCCGGCCCAGCCACTGTCCGGTTTCCCGGTCGAGCACCGAGAACATGGCCACCCCGGTCAACGCCCAGGCCCCGGCCATGCTGATCATGCCGCGCCAGGCGACGGGGCGCGGCTGGGCCCCGCCGAGGTACCGGGCGGTCTCTTGATCGGCCATCATCTCGGCCCAGCGCGGGAAGTCGGACAGGGCGGTCGGGCGCAGGATCAGGCGTTCGGTCTCGATCCACGGGCCGGGGGCGACGTCATCGGTATCGGCAGGGGTCACAGCGGGTAGTCCTTCTCGAGGGTGTAGGTCCCGCCGTGCGGGCCGGTGACACTGGAATAGAGGCCGAAATGGTCCAGCCGGAAAGGGGGCGATTGCAGCAGGTTATGACCCTGGATCCAGGCTGCCAGCCGGTCGTCTCGGACGGTGGGCTTGAGATAGGCCAGGGTCACATGCGGGTGATAGACACGGCGCGGGGGATCGAGCCCCGCCCGACGACCTGCCGCCTCGCAGCGCGCCGCAAGGGCCGTCAGGCGCTCGTCCGGGGCCACGCCGGCCCACAGGGTCCGGGCCCGGTGGCCGTCGCCAAACGCCCCGACACCCGCGAGCGACAGGCTGAGCGGGCCGCGCCCGGCCGCCCGGACCAGTTCGCCATCCAGATCATCGGCCTGACGGAGCGTCATTTCGCCATGGAAGCTGAGGGTGATGTGCAGGGCTTCCGGCGGGCGCCAGGCGGCGCCGGGCAGGCCGGTCTGGCGCCGGACCAGCGTCTCGGCGATGTCCGGCGGCACGGCGAGGGCGGTGAACAGGCGAACCATGCGACCCTTGGTAGCGGGCGACGCCGCGCAGTCCAAGTCCGGTTTCCCTTGCGTGACGGGCCACGGCTGACGATATTCACACGCAAAGGCGGCGACTGTGCCGCACGACCCGTGGGAGACACGCTCGAATGAACGAATTCCGGAACCCTGCGCGCCCCATGCCGCAAAGCGCCGACATGGCGATGGATGCGGGCCTGCGCGCCTTCATGCTGGGGGTCTATAACAAGCTGGCCCTCGGCCTCGTGGTGGCCGGTGCCCTGGCCTATGTGACCGGCAATGTGCCGGCGGTCGGACAATATCTGTTCGCCGTGGGCCCTGACGGCCGGGTGGGCCTGACCATGCTGGGCATGATCGTCCAGTTCTCGCCGCTGGTGATGCTGTTCGGTTCGATGTTCTTCATGAAGAACCCGACGGCGGGCGGGGTGAACCTGCTGTACTGGGCCGTGGTCTCGACCATCGGCGCCGGCATGGGCGTGCTGTTCCTGATCTACACGGGCGGCTCGATCGCCTCGACCTTCTTCATCACGGCCGCCGCCTTCGGGGCGCTGAGCCTGTTCGGCTATACGACCAAGAAGGACCTGTCGGGTCTGGGCACCTTCCTGATCATGGGCGTCATCGGTCTGGTGATCGCCATGGTGGTCAATATGTTCCTCGGCAACGGCATGCTGGCCCTGATCATCAGCGTGATCGGCGTGCTGATCTTCTCGGCCCTGATCGCCTATGACACCCA
Organism: Alphaproteobacteria bacterium; assembly: GCA_018826885.1. GTDB lineage: Bacteria > Pseudomonadota > Alphaproteobacteria > Caulobacterales > Caulobacteraceae > Brevundimonas. The sequence goes on from JAHJYN010000178.1 coordinate 1,707, forward strand.
GCGCCTGAAGATGACCTACTATGCGCTGGGCGGGGATCAGGCGGCGATGGCCGTGGCCACCGGCTTTGGTGCGCTGAGCCTGTTCATCAACTTCGTGAACCTGTTCCAGTTCCTGCTGTCGCTGATGGGCAGCCGCGAATAGGAGACGGCCCTCAGACAAACGAGATCGAGGCCCCGGTGGAAACGCCGGGGCCTTTTTTAATCGCGTCAGTTTCGGGGGGTCAGTCGATCACCTGAAACCGGCGGGCGTCGAAGACGCGCAGCACCTGGGCCAGGTCGCGTCCGCGTTTCAGCACCTGTCCACCCTGACCGATCACCGCCCATTGCCCCTGTCGGCTCTGCAGGGCCGGGCGCTTTTCGACGCGATAGAGGGGGGCGTCGCCCGAGCGGGCATAGACGGCGAACTCGGCCACATCGGCCCCGCCCACGAGGCTGTAATCCCGCCAGTCGCCGGCGGCGACCAGACGGCCATAGACCCGCAGCAGCTGGTTCAGTTCACGGCGCTCGAAGAAGACCGGACCCTTTGCGGCAAGGGGCCCCGAACTGTCCTGTGACGCGCTGCTCATGGGCGAATCCTAGCGCGGCCTGCAGCAAACGCCAGAGGGCCCCGGATCACCCGTGCGCGACCCGAAAACCATGACTATGGGAAAAAATGACGAGGCCACGAAAACGCCCCCATTTGGTCCTTCGCCCGCCGCCTTGCGGGGAGAGAAAGACACATCGGCCCGCTGGAGCCCGGAGCGATCCTGGATCCTGAACAGCCCCCCCAGCCCCCCGGGTTCCTCCCCCCAAGGGTTTCAGTGGGCCGACGCTTCCTCCAAGCGAGCATCGCCCGTTTCGGCCATCCCCCTCCCCCCCAGGCCGGAGCGGGCGTTTGCGTTGGCGGGGGCCGTAACCCGGTCCCCGCCAGCCTTACCCCGGAAAACTCAGGGATTGAGCGTCAGATCGACGGTCTCGCCCGCGCGATGCACGCGCAGCCGGATCGGGCGGCGATCGGTGCCGAGCGCCGCGGCCAGCGCCTGAAGGCTGGAGACATCACGGCCATTGACCGAAACGACCAGATCGCCCGCCACCAGACCGGCCGCCGCCGCCGGTGTGCCGCCCTCGACCACCTCGACCACAAGCCGGTGATCCTGTCCGCCGCGTTCACCCGTGCGGGCCTCGCGGAAGCCGGCGCCCCAGGCGGTCAGGGCCTCACGGCCGAGCGCGATACGACCCGCTTCGGACATTTCGACGACTACGGTGGTGCGCTGTTCGACCCCGTCGCGCAGATAGACGACTTCCAGCTGGCTGCCGGGAGCGGCCACACCGACGGTCGCGAGCACCGAGCCCGCATTGGCCACAGGACGCGACTGGACCCGGACGATCACATCATCGGGACGCAGGCCGGCGGCCTCGGCGGGGGAACCGGGCGCGACGTCGCGCACCACGGCGCCGCGCACGATGTTCAGACCCAGTTCGCGGGCCGAGGTGGCATTCAGCGAGCTGAGCAGGGCGCCCGTGCCGCCGCGACGGACCTGACCGTTCTCGCGGATCTGGCCGACGACAAAGAGCATGATGCGGGTCGGCACAGCGAAGGCGATGCCGTCATTGCCGCCGCCGCCGCCCGACAGGATGGAGGTGTTGATGCCGATCAGCCGTCCGCGGCTGTCCAGCAGCGGTCCGCCGGAATTGCCGGAATTCACGGCCGCGTCCGTCTGGATATAGTCCTCGACCGCGTCGCCGAGGCCCGAGCGGTTGAGGCCCGAGATCACGCCCATGGTCAGGGTCTGGTCGAGCCCGAGCGGATAGCCGACGGCAAAGGCGAGGTCGCCCGTGCGCAGGGTGTCGGAATCGGCCACCTCGACCTGGGCCAGACCGGTGCCCTCAATCCGCAGGACGGCGATATCGGTCGCCTTGTCTGTCCCGATCAGGACCGCATCGAACAGGCGGCCGTCGGCCAGGTCGACCGTGAATTTCGAGCCCCCCTCGATCACATGGTTGTTGGTGACGATGATGCCCTGACCGGCATCGATGATCACGCCGGAGCCGGTCGAGACCGGCTGGGCTTCGGTATCGCCGGAGCTGGGGCCGCGGGACTGGCCCAGAGTGGTCACCTGGACGACCGCCGGAAGGGTGCGCTCCAGCCCGTCGGCGAAGCTGAAGACCCCGCGCGCCTCGTCGTAGGGCAAGGGCGTCGCCTGGGCCCGGGCGGCATCGACCGGGAGACCGGCCATGCCGGTGACGAGCACGGCCGCGACCGACAGTTTCAGCAGGACAGACCGACGCATCGCATTCCCCTTATCCACTCTTCCCTGTGGTCTTAGCGCGAGAAACGCGCCGTGACGATGGCCCCCGGTGCGGCGTCCTCGATTGTCAGGACGCCGCCGTGGCGACGCACCACAGCGCGGACGAAGGGCAGGCCCATGCCATGACTTTCGATACCCTCGCGGGCCGGGTCTTCGTCCGCCATGCGTTCGACCGCGCCCCTTGCCCTCGCCGGGTCCATGCCGGGGCCCTGATCGGCGATGGAAACCTCGACCCCCGTGGCGGTCGGGCTCGCCCGCAGCGTCACCACGCCGCCCTCAGGCGAGAATTTGACGGCATTGTCGACCAGATTGGTGAGGGCCCGCTGCAGCAGCGACCGGACCCCCAGAACCGAGGCGGACTCGACCTCGACCACCAGTCGCACCCCCCTGGTGTCGGCCAGCGGCTCGTAAAGCTCGGCCGTCGCGATCACCAGCTCGTCCAGCCGGACCTGTTCGAACACCCAGGCCGAGCCATCGCGGAGGGCCAGGGTCTCGTTCATCGCCCGGGTCAGATGCCGGAGATCGTCACCGGCGAGGCGCGCCAGCCGGGCGCGTTCCTCGGGCGTGTCGGCCTCCTCCAGCCGTTCCAGACGCGCAGTGGCGCGGGCCAGAGGCGTGCGGAAATCATGGGCCAGCTGGTCCGAGGAATCGCGCAGCCAGCCCAGAAGCTCTTCCAGCCGATCGAGCGTGCCGTTGACCCGGACGCTGAGCGGGCGAAGCTCGGGCGCGATGTCATCGACCGGCGGGCGGCGCGAGAAATCCCCCATGGCGGCTCGGTCCAGCGAGGCGCTGACCTCGCCCAGGGCCAGTCCCAACCGGTGCCGGGCAAAGACCGCCGCCATCAGGCCCGAGATCAGGATCAGCAGGCCGCTGAGGCCGACGATCAGCACGGCCCGGCCCCAGGCCTCGCCGGACCGGTCGACGACGCGACCGACGATGATGTCGAGGGCGCCGGCCTGACGTTTGACGACCACGACCTCGACGTCACGGCGCGGGCAGAGGGTGCCGGCGGGCAGGCCGGCGACATAGACATCCTCGCCCAGTCCGTTCAGCCTACGGATCTTCGCATCCTCGAGCGCCGCCAGACCGGCCGGCTTGCCACTGGGAGCCCGGATGAACCGCACCCCCGCCCCGCCGCGCCCGGTGCGGCAGACTTCCTCTAGGGTGCGGTCCTCCTGAATGGGGCCGGACTGGAAGGCGGTCAGCCAGGCCGAGAAATAGGCGGCGTCGGCCTCGGTCACCTGATCGGCTCCGACCCAGGCCTGGACCCCCAGCTTGTCGACCATGGCCGCATAGTCGGCGAGCGCCACAAGCGCGGCCTTCTGGCGCTGGTCCGCGCGCACGGCCTGTCCGGTAATGACGACGGACCCGGACAGGGCCAGCGCCGCCAGAACCGCCACAGCTACCGACAGCTGGGCCGAGGTGCGCCCCGACAGCCACCCGCGCAGGCCGGACAGGGGGCCGGTCATTCCGGCTCAGCCCACGCCGTCGAGGTCGCGGAACACCAGGCTCTGGCTGCGCGCCGAGACGATCAGCGGGTGCATGGTGTCGGGCACCTCGGGGCACTGGTCCTTGAGCCGTCGCCGGAGGGCGCTGATCCGGGCGTCGATGATGTTGACGAAATTGTCCGGCAGGAAATTCCATTCCACCCAACATTTGTCCCACAGCATGGTCTTGGTCACCGGCTGGCCGCGCGCGGTCATCAGTTCGCAGACGATGGCGAATTCGAGCGGCGACAGCTCAATGGACCGAAGTGCGCCGTCCTCGCCCCGCACCTGCAGGGTCCGGGCGCCGGGCGACAGGACGAAGGGGCCGTTGGTGACATCGCCGCCGTTCGCCTTTGAGCGACGGCCCGACCGGCGCAGCTGGGCCGCGATCCGGGCCAGCAATTCCTCGTCGCCCACCGGCTTGGAGAGATAGTCGTCGGCCCCGCCCAGCAGACCCTCGACCTTCTGCCGCTCGGCGCCGAGCGCGGTCAGCATCAGGGCGGGGGCGTCGGCCGAGGGGCTCTTGCCTGCGCGGATGCGCTTCAGCGTTTCCAGACCGTCCAGACCCGCGGTCAACCGGTCGAGGATCAGCACGTCATAGGGGGTGTCCGCCACGGCCTCGAGCGCCGCCTCGCCCGACTCGACCCGATCCACCCGCGCGAAGCCGGCCCGCGTCAGCCGGCTGGCGACGTGTTCGGACAGGGCCGGTTCGTCTTCGAGCAACAGGGCGGTCATCCCGCCGAACAGGTCCCGCAACGCCAGGAAGGCATCCGTTTCGTCTGCGGTCCGGTCTGTCATCTGGCCTCCCCCACGCACGGCAAGGATAGAGCGCGGGCCGGGATTGGCAACGCTGCCTGCCCCGCCCGTGCAACCATGGCCGTACGGCGACGTATGTAGAGCATCCGGTCGCGCCGGGGCGCTGACGTTTTCTGATGAGGCCTGTCCATGAAGCTCCACCCGATGCTGCCCGTTTCGCTGGGCGCCCTGCTGGTCGCGGCCTGCGGCACGCCCGGGGCGACGCCGTCCGGTTTGCTGAGCAGCTACGACGGTCTGGTCGAGCGGGACGACACCGTGCGCGCCTCGATCCGGCAGCGCCGGGATGATGAGCAGGCGGCCACCGTAGAGCGCGTCTTTCTTGAACCCGCCGTGCTGGCGAGCGGCGCCGGCGAGGGCCTGACGGACGCCGAGATCGCCCTGGTCCTGCGCGAGGTCGACCGGCAGGTCTGCTATGAGGTCAGCGAGCGGTTCACCGTCATCCCGTCGCCCGAGGCGGGGGCGGCTCAGGTCCGGGTCGTGGTCAGCCGGATTGCCCCGACCGGGCGGGTGGCATCGGCCGTGTCGGCGGCGAGCGGTTTCTTCATTCCCGGACCGATCGGCGTACGGGTGCCCGGTACGCTCGGCGGTCTGTCGGCCGAGGCCGAGCTTCTGGCCGCCCATGAGGCGGGGCAGGTCGCGGCGATCCTGTGGTCGCGGGACGCCCAGGCGGTCGGGACGGACAATCCGTCGCTGTCCCGGGTGGGCGATGCCGTGCAGCTGGCGGAGCCGTTCGGCGACGCCGTGGGCGACGCCTTTGCCCCGGAGGACCGGGAGGTGCGGGCCATTGCCGACCCCGATCCCTGTGCGCGCTTTGGTCCGCGCTTCCGGCCCGAGGGGGTGGCGGCGCGCTTTGTCACGGGCCTGTACTCGCCCGAGCTCAGCGGGGCTGCGGCCGACGAGACCGAAGAGACCGAAGAGACCGAACCGACCGACGAGCCCTAGAAGGCGCTCTGGCCGGTGATCGCCCGGCCGAGGATCAGGGCGTGGACGTCGTGGGCGCCTTCATAGGTGTTGACCGTCTCGAGGTTCATGGCGTGGCGCATGACGTGCATCTCGCCGGTGATGCCGGCGCCGCCGTGCATGTCGCGGGCCTCGCGGGCGATGGCCAGGGCCTTGCCGCAATTGTTGCGCTTCATCATCGAAATGGCCTCGGGCACCCAGGCGCCGGTGTCGAGCAGGCGGCCGAGCGCCAACGCGCCCTCGAGACCCAGGAAGATCTCGGTCTGCATATCGGCCAGCTTCTTCTGGACCAGCTGGCGCGAGGACAGGGGCCGGCCGAACAGCATGCGCTCGCCCACATAGTCGCGGGTGGCGTGGAAGCAGAACTCGGCCGCGCCCATCGCGCCCCAAGCGATGCCGTAGCGCGCCTTGTTCAGGCAGCTGAACGGACCGCGCAGCCCCTTCACGCCCGGCAGGAGGTTGGCCTCGGGCACGAAGACGTCGTTCAGGCCGATGTCTCCAGTGATGGAGGCCCGCAGCGACAGCTTGTCGCCGATCTTGTCGGTGGTGAAACCGTCGAAGTCGCGCTCGACGATGAAGCCGCGGATCACGTCATCCAGCTTGGCCCAGACCACCGCCAGATCGCTGATGGGGCTGTTGGTGATCCAGTATTTGGCGCCGTTGAGGCGATAGCCGCCGTCGACCTTTTCCGCCTTCGTCTTCATCGAGGCCGGGTCCGAGCCGCCGTCGGCCTCGGTCAGGCCGAAACAGCCGATCCACTCGCCGGCCGCCATTTTCGGCAGGAATTTCGCCTTCTGTTCGTCGGAGCCGAAGGCATAGATGGGGTACATGGCCAGCGAAGACTGGACCGACATGGCCGAGCGATAGCCGCTGTCGACCGCCTCGATCTCGCGCGCGATCAGGCCATAGGCGACGTGGGAGGCGTTCGACCCGCCGTATTCCTCGGGCAGCATGGCGCCGAGAAAGCCCATCTCGCCCATCTCGGTCATGATCGACCGGTCGAAGGTCTCGTCGCGGAAGGCGGCGACCACGCGCGGCAGCAGTTGCTCGCGGGCATAGGACCGGGCGGCGTCGCGGATCATGCCCTCGTCGTCGGTCAGGCGGCTGTCCATATCCAGCGGGTCATCCCAGCGGAAGGTGCGGGTCGGGGGGGTGCCGTCGGCCATGGAGGCGCTCCTGAATCTGCGGGCGGGTCGCTGATCGGACCTCTTTTTCTGCCCCTGCCGCCGGGGTTTAGGCCAGAACGCGCCGGACGGGTAGAGGGCCGCGCCGACTGCGGCTATGATCCGCACCATGAGCCGCCTGTTTCACCGTCTGTTCGTCGCCCACCCGCGGGAGGTGGACGAGGGTTATTTCCAGCACATGGCCGCGTCGTCGCGGTTCGGGTTTCGCCTGCTGAGGCTGGCGGGGGCGGCCTTCCTGCATTCGCTGGTGCCGGGCCTGTGCAAGAGCACCGTCTCGCGCGAGGTCTGCTGCATGGCCGATGAGATGGACAGCCGCGCCCGCGAGGCGCGCGAGTGCCGCATGCGCGAGGCCGGCGTGTGGGATCCGGGCCTTTGACCAAGGGACCGCTGGCGGGCGTTCGCGTGCTGGATCTCAGCCGGGTGCTGGCCGGGCCGTGGGCGACGCAGACGCTGGCGGACCTCGGCGCCGAGGTGATCAAGATCGAGCGGCCCGGGGCGGGCGACGACACCCGCCTGTGGGGCCCGCCCTTCACCACGAAGACCGATGGCTCGCGAGGGGATGCGGCCTATTTTCTGTGCGCCAACCGGGGCAAGAAGTCGGTGGCGGTCGACATCGCCACGCCCGACGGGGCCGGGGCGGTCCGCACACTGGCCGCGACCTGCGATGTGGTGGTCGAGAATTTCAAAACCGGCGGGCTGAAGAAGTACGGCCTCGACTGGGCCTCCCTGAAGGCGATCAATCCGAAACTGGTCTATTGCTCGATCACCGGCTTCGGGCAGGACGGACCCGACGCCCACCGGGCGGGCTATGACTATATGATCCAGGCCATGGGCGGGCTGATGAGCGTGACGGGCCAGCCCGACGGCGCACCGGGGGCCGAGCCGATGAAGGTCGGGGTGGCGGTCGCAGACCTGTTCACCGGCCTCTATGCCTCGAACGCCATTCTGGCCGCGCTCTGGCATGCGCGGGCAACGGGCGAGGGCCAGCAGATCGACATCGCCCTGTTTGATGTGCAGGCGGCCATGCTGGCCAATCAGGCAACCAACTGGTTCGTCTCGGGCACCGCCCCCACGCGCATGGGCAATGCCCACCCGAACCTGTCACCCTATCAGCCCTTTCCGTGCACGGACGGTATGGTCGTGATCGCGGTCGGCAACGATGGACAGTTCCGCGCCCTGTGCACCGCCCTGGGTGCGCCCGGCATGGGCACCGATCCCCGCTATGCCACCAATGCCGTACGAATCGAGAACCGCGCGACCCTGTCAGCCGAGCTGTCGGCGATGACCGCCGGACACGACATGAAGGGGCTGATGGTGGCGCTGGAGTCGGCCGGCGTGCCCTGCGGCCCGGTCAATACGATCGATCAGGTGTTCGCCGAACCCCAGGCGAGGCACCGGGGGCTGGAGGTCCACCAGACCCGCGCCGATCTGTCGGAGCCCATCCGCACCGTCGCCAGCCCGATCCGCATGTCGGCCACCCCGGTTGTCTATGACCGCCCGCCCCCCGCGCTGGGCGAGCATACGGATGAGGTGCTGGGGGAAGGCTAGGGCGGGTCGAGGATCAGCTTGGCCACGACCGCGATCAGGGCCACGACCAGCGCCAGCCCCACTGTGGTGATCAGTATCCCTTGCCAGGCCACCGGACGAAACCGGCGCGGCAGGCTGTTGCCCCAGAAGCCGCCGGTCGTGAACGCCGCCAATGCCATGAGCGTGCCCGCCGCCCGCGTCCCGTCCGACATCCGGGGGAGGTCGTCCCCGTCAGGCTCGGCAAACTCGCCCGCTTTCACGCGCGCCAGCAGGTCCCGTGCTGCTTCGATCTCGGAGGCGTGGGCCATCAGCCGGATGCCGAGGGCGCGCTGCATCAAGGGATCGACGGTCGTCTGGAACCGCTCGGTGACGGTGACGCGGATGCCGTGCGACTCGAGAAAGGCCGCCGCCAGATCGGCCTCATAGACGTCGACGAAGCGGGCGATTTCGCGAAGGGCCATCGGCGCGTCCTCTGACCTAAAGATCCAGCAGGGGGCCGCAATATCCCAGAAGTCCGGCGAAGAGGGCGCTGCCGAGGATCACGAAGACGCCCCACTGGATCAGCGAACGGGAACCGACCACTCCCTGAATCTCGGCCTCGTCGAGTTCGCCGATCTTTCCGGGCGTAGCACCCGCCCGCCATTCGTCATTGTCATCGGGCGTGGCGAACTCTCCGGCCCGCGCGCGGCGGGCGATGTCGCGGGCTGCATCGATCTGCTCCGCATAGGCGACAACCCGGATCCCGCCGATGGCCATCTGCGCATGGGGCAGCATGGTGGCCATGTCGCGATCGGGAAGCCAGGCCCGGATGCCGTGTCGACGCAACAGGGCGGCGAGCAACTCCGCCTCGGCCACCGTCATAAAGCGGGCAACTTCAAACTCCTCAGCCATCCCGCCCCTCCGAGATTGTGCCCCCTACAGATCCAGCAGGAAGCGTTGCGGATCCTCGAGGTGTTCCTTGATCCGGACGAGGAAGGTCACGGCTTCCTTGCCGTCGACGATGCGGTGGTCATAGCTGAGCGCCAGATACATCATCGGGCGGATCTCGACCTTGCCGTCGATGGCGACCGGGCGCTGGACGATGTTGTGCATGCCCAGAATGCCCGCCTGGGGCATGTTGAGGATCGGCGTCGACATCAGCGAGCCATAGACGCCGCCATTGGTGATGGTGAAGGTGCCCCCCTGGAGCTGGTCC
>JAHJYN010000179.1 GCA_018826885.1 Alphaproteobacteria bacterium
CTATCTGGCCGGGGTGTCGCTGGAAGACGTCGTGTTGAACCGCACGGGCAGCCGCCGCCGCGTGGCCTGTGCGCCCGCCAGCGCCGGTGTCGGCGCCGGTGTGGGAGCCGCCGCATGACCGTCTATCTCGACTACAACGCCTCCGCCCTGATCCGCCCCGAGGTCCAGGCCCTGGTCACGCAGATCATGGTCGAGGGCGGAAATCCCAATGCCGTGCATGCCAAGGGCCGCCGCGCCCGCGCCCATATCGAGACCGCCCGCGCCCGCGTCGCCGATCTGGTCGGGGCCGACACCAGCGCCGTCATCTTTTCCTCCGGCGGCACCGAGTCGAACGCCCAGGCTCTGGCCAGCGCCATCGCGGCGGGCTGCGAGCGGCTGATCGTCTCGGCCACCGAACACCCCTGCGTCGCCGAGACCGCCGCCATGTCGTCCGTGCCGGTAGAGATTCTGCCGGTGGATGCCCACGGTCAGGTCGATATGGACTGGCTGGCCGAGGCGCTGAAGCGTCCGGGCCGCGCCATGGTCGGCATCCACCACGCCAATAACGAAAGCGGCGTCATCCAGCCGATCGCCGAGGCCCGTGCCCTGGTCGATGACGCCGACGGCTGGCTGCACGTCGACGCCATCCAGTCAGCGGGCAAGATCGCGGTCTCGATGGCCGACCTCGCTGCGGATTCCCTGACCCTGTCGGGCCACAAGCTGGGCGGTCTTCAGGGCGTCGGCGCCCTTGTGCTGGCCCCGGGCCGCAACGCCGTACGCATCCTGCACGGCGCGGGGCAGGAGCGGGGCCTGCGCGCCGGGACCGAAAATGTCCCCGGCATCGCCGCCTTCGGCATGGCCGCCGAATGCGCCATGCGCGACCTTGTGCACGACCATAGCGCCTGGCGCGACACCGCCGCCGCCCGGCTCAAGGCCGAGGGCGCCGTGGTGGTGGGCGAGGGTGCCCCCCGCCTGCCCAACACCCTGTTCGTCGCCACCGAGGGCTGGGACAGCCCGCAACAGTTGATTGCGCTGGACCTCAAGGGCGTCATGGTGTCGGCCGGCAGCGCCTGTTCGTCGGGCAAGACCAAGCCGTCCAAGACCATGGTCGCCATGGGACTGGAGCCGCTGGCCACCTTTGCCATCCGCGTCTCGGGCGGCTGGGGCACGGTCGAGAGCGACTGGCAGGCCTTTGCCGACGCCTGGTGCGAGGCCCGCGCCCGCCTGCGCGCCCGTCAACCCGTCGGGGAGATCGCCTGATGGCCGCCGTCAAGGAAACCGTCGACGCCGTCGCCGCGCTGGAAAAATACGCGCACGGCTTCACCTCCGACATCGACACCGAATACGCCCCGCGTGGGCTGAACGCCGACATCGTCCGCTTCATCTCGGAAAAGAAGGGCGAGCCGGACTGGATGCTGGAATGGCGTCTGGCCGCCTATGAGCGCTGGCTGGCGATGGAAGAGCCCACCTGGGCCTCGGTCAAATATGAGCCGGTCGACTATCAGGACCTGTTCTACTACGCCGCGCCGAAGAAGAAGGACGGCCCCAAGTCGCTGGACGAGGTCGATCCCGAGCTGCTGGCCGTCTATGAAAAGCTGGGCATCCCGCTGAAGGAACAGGCCGTGCTGGCCGGCGTCGAGGGCGCGCCGCGTTACGCCGTGGACGCCGTGTTCGACAGCGTCAGCGTGGTCACCACCTTCAAGGCCGAGCTGGCCAAGGTCGGCGTCATCTTCATGCCGATTTCCGAGGCCCTGCGCGAATACCCCGATCTGGTGCGCCAGTATCTGGGCTCGGTCGTGCCGGTCAGCGACAACTATTTCGCCGCCCTGAACAGCGCAGTCTTCTCCGACGGCAGCTTCGTCTACATCCCGCCGGGCGTGCGCTGCCCGATGGAGCTCTCGACCTATTTCCGCATCAATGCCAGCCAGACCGGCCAGTTCGAACGCACCCTGATCATTGCCGACAAGGGCAGCTATTGCTCCTATCTGGAAGGCTGCACCGCCCCGATGCGCGACGAGAACCAGCTGCATGCGGCGGTGGTCGAACTGGTGGCGCTGGACGACGCCGAGATCAAATATTCGACGGTTCAGAACTGGTATCCCGGCGATGCCGAGGGCAAGGGCGGCATCTACAACTTCGTCACCAAGCGTGCCGACTGCCGCGGCGACCGTTCGAAGGTCAGCTGGACCCAGGTCGAGACCGGTTCGGCCGTCACCTGGAAATACCCGTCCTGCATCCTCAAGGGCGAGGACAGCTCGGGCGAATTCTATTCGATCGCCATCACCAACGGCCATCAACAGGCCGACACCGGCACCAAGATGATCCATCTGGGCAAGAATTCGAAGTCCCGGATCATCGCCAAGGCCGTGTCGGCCGGTAAATCGGACTCGACCTATCGCGGCCTGGTGTCGGTGCACCCCAAGGCCACGGGCGTGCGCAACTTCACCCAGTGCGACAGCCTGCTGATCGGCAAGGACTGCGGCTCGCACACCATCCCCTATATCGAGGCCAGGAACGGCTCGGCCCTGCTGGAGCACGAGGCGACCACCACCCGCCTCAGCGACGACCAGCTGTTCTACGCCCAGCAGCGCGGCCTTTCGGAAGAGGAAGCCGTGGCCCTGCTGGTCAACGGCTTCGTCCGCGACGTCATGCAGAAACTGCCGATGGAATTCGCCGTCGAGGCCCAGAAGCTGGTGGCGATCAGTCTGGAAGGATCGGTTGGATGAGTCGGGCCTGGGAAACCGTCAGCACTAGCGCCGAGGACGTCCCGACTATCCTCACGCGGGAAACGGCCGACCGTTTGAACGCCCTTTTTGAGGGTGAAGGCGAAGTTATTCGCCAGCAGATGGCCCTTAAAGCCCTGAATGAACTCACGTATCGACTGGTGCAATTGAACATGGCGGAGCCTGAACCCATGGCTCGCCAATTGGAAGCAATGGCGGATTACGTCCGCAGGAACATGAAGTGACTATGCTCTCCATCTCCAACCTCCACGTCGCCGTCGGTGACACCCCCATCCTCAAGGGCCTGACGCTCGACGTTCCGGCGGGCGAGGTCCATGCCATCATGGGCCCGAATGGCGCGGGCAAGTCGACGCTCGGCTATGCCGTCTCGGGCCGTCCCGGCTATGAGGCGACCGAAGGTACCGTCACCTGGCGCGGCGAGGACCTGCTGGACCTCGACCCGGCCGAGCGGGCGGCCAAGGGCGTCTTCCTGTCCTTCCAGTATCCGATCGAGATCCCCGGCGTTCCGGCCCTGACCTTTGTGCGCACGGCGCTGAATGCCCAGAAACGCGCGCGCGGTGAGGCCGAGGTCTCGGCTCCCGAATTCCTCAAACAGGTCAAGGCCGCGTCGAAGGCCCTGAAGATGGACTTCGACATGCTGAAGCGGCCGCTCAACGTCGGCTTCTCGGGCGGCGAGAAGAAGCGGATGGAGATCCTGCAGATGGCCCTGCTGGAGCCGTCGCTGCTGATCCTCGACGAGACGGACTCCGGCCTCGACATCGACGCCCTGCGCATCGTCGCCGATGGCGTGAATGCCCTGCGCGGCCCCGAGCGGTCCATGCTGGTCATCACCCACTATCAACGCCTGCTGGACTACATCAAGCCGGACAAGGTGCATGTGCTGGCCGCCGGCCGCATCGTCGCCTCGGGCGGTCCCGAACTGGCCCACCAGCTCGAGGCCGAGGGCTATGACCGCTATGTCGGCGAGGCCGCGTGACCGCACCCGCCCGCATCAATCTGAATGACCCCGCGACCTGGCCCTCGCGCCGCGTCGAGGGCTGGAAGTGGACGGACCTGCGTCGCTGGCTGCGCGAGGCGCCGGAGCCGTCCGGCCCCGCGACCGTCACCGGCTCCAGCCCGTTCGGGGCTCTCCCCGGGGACAGCCTGGCCTTTGCCAATGGCCGCCCGGTGGGCGCCGAGGCCTTTGTCGCCTCGGGCGACCAGACCCTTCACCTGCGTCTCGTCTCGGACGCCGAGAACACGGGCCATACCACCAGCGCCCGGATTGCGGCCCGGCCCGGCGCCCGCCTGCTGATCCTCGAAAGCCATGAAGGGCGCGGCTCGGCCTATGTCGCCCACAACCGGCTCAGCATCGATGTGCCCGCCGGGGCCGAAGTCCGCCGCATCGTCATCGTCGATGAGCCGGCCGACGCCCTGTCCCTGACCGAGGTCGATGTCAGCGTGGGTGAGGGGGCCGTGTACACCCAGACCATCCTCACCACCGGCGCCCGCCTGCAGCGGCAGGAGACCCGCATCGTCCATGCCGGTCATGGCGCGACCGTGCGCGCGGACGGCCTCTATGCCCTGACCGGGGATCGTCACGCCGACCTCACCAGCGTCGTCACCCATGCCGGGCCCGACGGCCAGACCTCGCAGCTGATCAAGGGCGTGGTGCGCGACACGGCGCGCGGCGTCTTTCAGGGCAAGATCGTCGTCGAGCGCGGGGCTGACGGCACCGACGCCCGCATGGGCCACCACGCCCTGATCCTGTCCGACCGGGGGGAGGTCGACGCCAAGCCCGAGCTGATCATCTATGCCGACGACGTCCAGTGCGCCCACGGCAATACGGTCGGCAATCTGGACGAGAGCGCCTTGTTCTACATGCAGCAGCGGGGCCTGTCGGCCGACGAGGCGAGGGCGCTGCTGACCCGCGCCTTCCTGTTCGAGGTCGTCGACCGCATCGAGCACGAGGGCGCGCGAGAGGAGGTCCGCACATGGCTGATGGCACGCGCGTGACACGGCCCGCCGGGGACTTCGACGTCCACGCCGTCCGGGCCCAGTTCCCCATCCTGTCGCGGCAGGTTAACGGCAAGCCGCTGGTCTATCTGGACTCAGCCGCCTCGGCGCAAAAGCCGCGCGCGGTGATCGACGCGATGACGCGGGCGATGGAGGGCAGCTATGCCAATGTCCATCGCGGCCTGCACACCCTCGCCAATGAAACGACCGAGGCCTTCGAGGCCGCGCGCGAAACCGTCGCCCGCTATCTGAACGCCCCCTCCGCCGACCAGATCGTCTGGACGCGCGGCGGCACCGAGGCGATCAATCTGGTCGCCGCCGGCATCGGCCAGTGGATCCAGCCGGGCGACGAGATCCTCGTCAGCCAGATGGAGCACCACTCCAACATCGTGCCCTGGCACATGCTGCGCGAACGCCATGGCGCGGTGCTGAAATGGATCCCCGTGCGGGACGACGGCACCCTCGACATGGACGCCTATGGCGAGCTGCTGGGTCCGAAGACCCGGATCGTCGCCGTCACCCACATGTCCAATGTGCTGGGCACCCTCAATCCGGTCGCTGACATCGTCCGGATGGCGCACGCTGCCGGGGCCCGGGTGCTGGTCGACGGCTGTCAGGGTGCGGTCCATGCCGACCCGGACGTTCAGGCCATGGGCTGCGACTGGTATGTCCTGACCGGCCACAAGCTGTTCGGCCCGACCGCCATCGGCGCCCTGTACGGCACCGTCGAAGCGCTCGACTCCCTGCCGCCGTATCAGGGCGGGGGCGAGATGATCCAGTCGGTCAGCGAGGACCGCGTCACCTATGCAAAGCCGCCCCAGCGGTTCGAGGCGGGCACCCCGCCGATCCTTGAGGCCATCGGTCTGGGGGCTGCGCTGGATTGGTATTCCAGCTTCGACCGCGCGGCGGTGCAGGCCCATGAGGCGGCCCTGCTGGACCGGGTGCGCGAGCGTCTGGCGGGTCTCGACTGGCTGACCGAGATCGGCACAGCGCCCGGCAAGGGTGCGATCTTCACCTTCACGGTCGACGGCGCTCACGCCCACGACATCGCCCAGATCATGGACCGCTACGGCGTGGCGGTCCGCGCCGGTCTGCACTGCGCCGAGCCGCTGGCCACCCGATTTGGCCTGACCTCGAGCACGCGCGCCAGTTTCGCCCTATATAATACGGTGGAGGACGCCGACGCCTTCGCCGCCGCTCTCATCAAGGCCAGGGAATTTTTCGTTTAGTCATGGACGACGCCATCACCAAAAGCGCCGATTTCGCCGAGAGCTGGGACGCCCCGCAAAAGAGCGCCCTCAGCCAGGCCGAGCTTGACCGCCTGACCGACGATCTGGTCACGGCGCTGAAAACCGTGTTCGATCCCGAAATCCCGGTCGACATCTATGAGCTGGGCCTGATCTACAAGGTCGACGTTTCCGACGATAAGGACGTGCTGGTCGAAATGACCCTGACCGCGCCCGGCTGTCCGGTCGCCGGCGAAATGCCCGGCTGGGTCGAGGACGCCGTCATGACGGTCGAGGGCATTCGCTCCGCAAAAGCCAATCTGGTGTTCGACCCCCCCTGGGATCCCTCCAAGATGAGCGACGAGGCTAAAC
>JAHJYN010000180.1 GCA_018826885.1 Alphaproteobacteria bacterium
GGCATCCAGTTCCTCGATCAGCTTGTCCGGCGTCATGCCGGACCGCCACTGGTCACGGGGCTTGAAGCGGATAATGGTCTCGAACATCACCAGCGGCGCGGGGTCGGTCGCCGTATCCGCCCGTCCAGCCTTGCCGAACACAGTGTCCACCTCGGGCACGGTGCGGATCATCCGGTCCGTCTGCTGCAGAAGTTCGGACGCCTTGGCCGCCGACAGGCCCGGCAGGGCCGACGGCATATAGAGCAGGTCGCCCTCATCCATCGGCGGCATGAACTCGCCACCCAGCTGGCTGATCGGCCAGGCCGAGGTAGCGAACACAGCCAGGGCGATCAGCAGGGTTGCCCGCGGGCGATGCAGCACCCAATCGAGCGGTGGGCGGTAGATATGCGTCAGCCAGCGGTTGATCGGATTGCTCTGCTCGGCCGGGATCCGCCCACGGATCAGATAGCCCATCAGCACCGGCACCAGGGTGATGGACAGCATGGCCGCCGCCGCCATGGCGTAGCTCTTGGTGAAGGCCAGCGGCGCGAACAGCCGCCCCTCCTGGGCCTGCAGCGTAAAGACCGGAATGAACGACAGGGTGATGATCACCAGACTGAGGAACAGGGCCGGCCCCACCTCCGCCGCCGCCTCGGTGATCACCCGCCAACGGGTCTCACCGGCCAGCGGTTCATCGGGATGATCGTGCTCCCATCGCTCGATATGTTTGTGGGCGTTCTCGATCATGACCACGGCCGCGTCGACCATGGCACCGACGGCGATGGCGATACCGCCCAGCGACATGATGTTGGCGTTGACGCCCTGCATGCGCATCAGGATGAAGGCCGCCAGCACCCCCAGCGGCAGGGTGATGATAGCGACCAGGGCCGAGCGCGCGTGCCAGAGGAACAAGCCGCATACGAGCGCAACGACGAAGAACTCCTCGAGCAGCTTGGTACTGAGGTTCTCGATGGCCCGGTCGATCAGCTGCGAGCGGTCATAGACCGTCACGACCTCCACGCCCGCAGGCAACCCAGCCTTGAGGGTTTCCAGCCGCTCGCGCACCGCCGTGATCACCGCCTGGGCATTCTCGCCCGAGCGCAGGATCACCACCCCGCCGGCGACCTCGCCCTCGCCGTTCAACTCGGCGATGCCGCGTCGCATTTCAGGGCCGATTTGTATGGTGGCCACGTCGCCCAGCTGGATCGGCACACCGCCGCCCGCCGTACGGATCGGTACCGCGCGGAAATCATCGAGCGTGGTCAAGTAGCCGTTGGCGCGAACGACGTATTCCGTCTCGGCCAGCTCCAGAACCGATCCGCCGGCCTCACCATTGCCCTGCCGGATCGCCGCGACGACCTGTTGGTGGGTGACGCCGTAGCCGGCCAGTTTGGCGGGATCGAGCACCACCTGATATTGGCGCACCATGCCGCCGATACTGGCGACCTCGGCCACGCCGGGAACCGTCTTGAGCTCATAGCGCAGGAACCAGTCCTGCAGGCTACGCAGCTGCGACAGGTCATGCTGACCCGTCCGGTCCACCAGAGCATACTCATAGACCCAGCCGACACCCGTGGCGTCCGGACCGAGCGCGGGTCGAGCGCTGTCGGGCAGGCGCGCCTGGACCTGGCTGAGATACTCCAGCACCCGCGAGCGGGCCCAGTAGAGGTCGGTGCCGTCCTCGAACAGGACATAGACATAGCTGTCGCCGAAGAAGGAATAGCCGCGCACCGTTCGGGCACCGGGCACCGACAGCATGGTGGTCGCCAGCGGATAGGTGACCTGGTTCTCGACGATCTGGGGGGCCTGGCCGGGGTAGGAGGTGCGGATGATCACCTGCACGTCCGACAGGTCGGGCAGGGCGTCGACCGGTGTGGTGCGCACGGCCCAGAGGCCGGCGGCGACCAGGGCAAGAGCCGCCAGCAGGACGAGGAAGCGCGCCTTGACTGAGGCGCGGATGATGGCGGCGATCATTGCCCCGTCTCACGACGGGTCAAACTACGGATTGTGGCCTTGCCCCCGACCATGTCGAAGGCGAAATCGACCTGGTTTCCTACGGAGATGCCTGCCAGTGGGACCGAGTCTGCCACCGTAAAGTTCATCGTCATGGCCGGCCATTGAAGCGCCGGCACCGCCCCATGCGCCAGGGTGATCGAGCGTCCCTCGATGGCCGCGACCCGGCCGCTTGTCCGGTAGGTCGCCGGCGCGGCAGTTGCCGCTCGGGCTCCGGCCTGATCGACGGGTCGAGCTTCGACGCCGGACAGACTGGCCTCGGAATCAAACAGGAACTGACCCGAGGCGACGACACGCTCGCCGTCACGCAACCCGGCAAGAATTTCGGTCTGGCCCCCGGCCTCGCGCCCGACCCGGACTTCGGCCGGTTGATAGCGCCCCTCCTCCATAGCAAGCATCACGAGGTTGCGCTGACCCGTACGGATCACGGCCTCCGAAGGCACCAGCAGGGCCGGTGTCGAGGACCCGCCGAAGGTGATCTGTCCGTACATGCCGGGACGCAGACGGCCGCCCGGATTGCGCAACTCGATGCGCGCGGTCAGGGTTCGGCTGTCGCTCGCCACCTCGGGCAGCAGGGCGATCAATCGACCGGTCATCCGCTCCCCGGGGAAGGCGGCGAGGGTCACCTCGACCGAGCGTCCGACCCGAAGTTGGCCGCCGAGGGTCTCGGGCACCGCCGCATTGAGCCACACGGTCGACAGGCCGTTGATCTCGGCCAGGGTTAGACCCGCCGGCATCGTCATGCCTGCGCGCACGCCGAGGGTGCGAATGACGCCACTGATCGGACTGGTGACAGTTACCGTGGTGCGCGGACGGCCCGAGCGTTCGACCGCCGTGATCAAGGACTCCGGCATGCCGAGCAGAAGAAGCCGTTGGCGCGCCGCCTGGATCAGGGCGACGTCATCGGTGCGCCGGACCGCGAGATATTCGAGCTGGGCTCCGCCCCAGTCCGGAACCAGCAGGTCAACCAGGGGAGCGCCGCTGGCGATGACGTCGCCGGGCGCGCGGGCATAGACCCGTTGGACAAATCCGCTGGCGCGCGCCTGAACCACGGCGACGTCACGCTCGTTGTAGTCCACCACCGCACTGGCGGTCAGATCACCCTCGAGGGTCCCCGACCGAACGGTGGCGAAACGAACACCGAGGTTCTGGACCAGGGCGGGATCGATGCGAACGCCCGCCGCGCCTGGCTCCTCATCGGCGTAACGGGGCACCAGCGGCATGTCCATGAACGGCGACTTGCCAGGCTTGTCGAACCTCTGGCCCGGGGTCATGGGATCATACCAGTAGAGGACCTCACGCTCGCCCCCGGCGGCCGCGACCGACGTTTCACCGCCCCCGCCCAGGCGCATCAGCCCCAGCGTGCCCACGCCGCCGAGGATCACCAGCCCGACCGCGGCAGCCGCGAGGCGAAGGTTCTTGCGCTCAAACCGGATCATTGGTCGCTCCCGTAGGTCAGGGTGAAGCGGACGGCGCGGCGCGCCACATCCGCTTCCTTGTCGAGGACATCCAGCCGGGCGTTGGCCAGGGCGGTGAAGGTGTCGAGCACATCCATGATCCCGGCCCGGCCTGCGCCGTAGCTGGCAGTTTCGAGATCGGCGCGCGTACGCAGATTGGGCAGGACGACATCGCGCGCCCGGATCCACCGAGTCCGGGCCCCCTCATAGTCGGCGAGGTCGGCTTGCAGCATCGCGGTCCACTCCCGCTCCGCAGCCTCCCGCTCGGCGGTGACGCGCCGGGTGTCGGCGGCGCGGGCCGCGATCAGCGGCTCCTGTCGACTGCCCTGGAACAGTGGCAGCCGCACGCTGGCACCGACCGAGACCAGATCGCCGAACATCGGATCCCTGCGGGCGTAGCTGGCTTCGAACGACCAGTCGGGTCGCCGGCCGGACCGGGCCAGGTCGAGATCCGCCTCGGCCCGGTCCCTGAGGGCGCCGTAGGCGCGCAGGGCCGGCAGTTGGCTGAGATCGACGTCGAAGACCCCGGGCGCGAGGTCGATGGCGGGGGGCGGCCCGCTGACGCTCGGAACCGGGTCGCCGGTCCATCGTGACAACTCCGCGCGGGCGCGGGCGAGACCGGCGAGCAGTCCATCGCGGCGGTCGTCGAGGGCGGCGCGCAGCTCGACGGGGCCGAGACTCTGGGCCGGCCGGCTGGCCCCGGAGGCGACGCCCGAGGGGGCGGTCTCCCACAGGGGTTCAAGCGAGGCGAGCAGATCATCCAGCACCGCCAGCCGTCGTTCGGCATAGAGCAGATCGATCCAGGCCTGACCGGTTGCGGCCCGGACCTGCCACACGGCGATATCCTCGCGCGCCCGGGCCACATCGACGTTCGCGTCGGCGATGCCACGCTCGGCCTGACGCCGTGCGCGGCTCGGCACATCCTGTTGCAGACCGATCTGGACGTTGGTCATCTCGATTCCATCGAGGCGACCGGCAGCAGGTCCCGAGACCGGAAAACCGTTGAGGCCGAACTTGAGCCGCGGGTCCGGCAGGCGTCCGGCGGCCTCGACCGAGGACTCGGCCGCCTCCACGCCGAGGCTTCCGGCGCGTATGATCGGCGCGTCCGAACTGGCCATGGACAGAGCCTGGGCATAGGTCAGGGGTTCGGCGCGCGCGGCGCTCACGGTGGCCAGCGCGCAGCCGATCATAGCCACGCCGACCCAGGTCGGAATGACGCGGCGCGCCTGACCAGCGGTAGGGTTCAACACGATGAAGCTCCAGATGCCCCGATCTACAGGAGCGGGGGTGAGATGTTCGATCAGGTCCGCAGCGCCAAGACCCGCTGGTGGACCCGCGACGAGTCGGCCTGGGTCAGCGTCCTGGAGGACCTGGCGACGGCGGCGGAGGCAGGTCGATCAATCGACAGGTGATCGACCGCCGAGGAAAGTGCAGCAATACAATGATGCTGAGTAATGCCGCGAAAAAGCACCACACAGAAATAAGCCATGCCGCGGCGAATACGTAGGTCACAACGAACGCCACAAAGGCCGCGAAACCAAACAGCCTGACCTTGCTGTGGCTCGAAAAGAGCATGCTGACGCAGGTGCCGAGAACATAAAGCAACATCACAGCGACGACATAAAAGTGCGTAGAAATGTATGCGATATGCCGTCCCTGAACCTGCGAAACGATCGGCAAACTCACCAGGAAATACAGAAGGTAGAGGCCCACGGCGGCTCCGACGAGCGCGATGGCGGACAATACCCGACGACGCCAAGGCACAGTCTCGATCAGCAAAATCGCTAGCGGAACATAGATCGGCCAGAAAACGTGCGAGAAGAGCGAGTAGACGAAAGTAAGAACACCATTCAACATTGGTGCCTTGTCCGGAAACGTTAGCCAGATGGCTCCCTCGATCAGCTGCTGAATACCGAAAAAGACAGGTATCAAAGCAAAGGGCAGCTCGGCGCGTCGGCGCGCGCGGCGAACCGTCACCACGTCGACGATCAGCAGCGCGGCCCCTGCGGTGAAACTGGCTGTAGCGGAAAAGCACATGCGGTCTTCAATTCCAGGGTCTGGACCGGCACTGCGGCCAGCCAGAAAAAGGGAGTTGAGTGATACCAGTCACGTCCTGAAAACAGGCCGGTGACGTTGCTGCCAATGGCCTCAGCGCATACTTGCTGGGATATTTCCGTTCCGGTCCGGTCATCCGGCCTCCCAGGTCTGCAGCGTCGCCGCGATGAGCGGCGCGAGCGTGATGGCGTTGCTTGCATGCGTGACGCTATCGCTGGACACGACCCTTTCGGAGAGTCGGGAGAGTTCCGCGAAGGCCTCCCCGGCGAATATTCCGTGCACGACGACACAGACCGGCGGCGGCAGACCCCGCAGTTGCAACTGGCGAGCGGCCTCAATGAGGGTCTGGCCAGAGGACGCGATGTCATCGAGTAGGACCGGGCGGCGGTCTTGCCACGGCGCGAGGTCCGGAAACACGATCTCGACCTCCCGATCCCCGTGTCGAATCTTTCTCAGCACGACATGGGGCGCGCCGACTGCTGCGGCGACAGCCCGGACCCACTGCTCGCTTTCCTCGTCAGGCCCGATGATCAGCGGATGGGGGACTTCGGCGGCGATCCATTCAGCCAGCAAGGGCGCGGCATGCAGCGCGCTAGCGGGAATGGCGTACAGGGCAGCCAGCTCTGAATAGCGGTGCAGATGTGGGTCGACCGTGACGAGCCGGTCAAAGCTTCCGGAGATTAACCGGGCGAACGCCCGCGAGGTTACGGCCTCACCGGGTATGAAGCGCCGGTCCTGGCGCATATAGGCCAGATAGGGCGTGACCAAGGTCACCTCTGCCGCGCCGAGATCCCGTGCTGCGTCAGCTGCAAAGATCAAGCTCAGGAACCCCGGATCGGGGCGGGCCAGACTACAGACGAAATCGACGTGGCGCCCCGCGACGTCGGACACAAGCCGGACGTAGCTCTCGCCATCCGGAAAGTGGCGGGTTTCAACCTGCCCAAGCTCAAATCCGCCCGCCTCGGCGAGTCGTTCGGCGAACGCCTCATTGCCCGGGAGTGGGAGAATCAATCGCATGTGAGCTTCCGGAATGAGGGTTGGGAACCAAGGATCAACGTGGCCCCGAGAAGCCTCACCAATCGCGGTCCAAGACGGCACACCAGTTCTGACGTTTCACTCTGGCTGTCCTTACACCGTGCCCAGTGGTGCGTTGGACGGAAGGACTCGAGGTCTGCCCGCCAGTTGCCGTCGCCGGACCACCCTTCTGGCTGAGCCGATCCCGCCATTCCGCCCGGGCATGATCGCATCAGCGGCTACTCTCCTGGCACAGACGTCAGGGCGGACTCGATCATCGAAGGGATCAAGGCCGTGTCGCCCGGCTTCAAAATATCCGGCAGGATCCTGGAGCACACTTTCGATTTACGCGCCTTGGTCGCGGCTGCCACGCCTTTCGTTCTGCTACTGGTCAAGGTCGTCCTGACCGATCCGGATAGTCATCGCCCAGGCCAGGTCGCCTGATCCAGTGGAGCAGATAGTGCGCAGCCTGGCCATGAAGCCCCCTATCGCGCTCCACGCCATCGTCGTGGCCCTTGTGGCTCTGAAGCCTGTCTCCGCCATGAACATGTCGATGTAGATCCAGGCCCGGCCGAAGCGGTCGAACGCCCCCAGACCAACGCGGGCGTGGCGATCAATCGCCCCTTACTGGCCGTTTCGAGGCCCGCCAGGATTTCACGTCCCGAGCGATCCGTATCCACAACAGTATGAACCCCGACACGACGATGCTCAGGGTCAACGCGGTGGTGATGATGATCAGTGGATGATTGAAGTCCTCGCCGTCGTCCCAGTCCATGACGTGCAGACGCCAGAAGAAGTCGAACAGGCGCCAGACCCCCGAGCGCCGCGATACCACCTCACCGGTGGACGGCGACACATAGAAGGAGGTCTTTTCGCCATCCGCGAAATCCACCCGCCACAGCGGCCCGGTCTTTCCCGTCTCCTCCGGCGCGGTGGCCAGATACGACACCCCGGTGACCTCCGCCTCGCCGCGATAGGCCCGTTTGGCGAAGGCCGAGACCTCGTCCGCCGACATGGGCGCGAACGGTTGGCCTGTGATCGCCGAGACGATCACCGGATCGCCGCTCGCGGGTTTCAACGTCCAGGTCGGGCCGCGCGGCGTGCCATGCAGGTCCGCCTGAATGGGCGCGACGCCAGCTTGCCGAGCAATCTCGTCGAGCGCCGGCAGGCCGGCCAGCGCCAGCGGGACAACGGCCTGTTCGGCCACGCGGTGCTCGCTGCGGACCGTCTCGATCGGAATGGCCACCATCACCAGGCCTCCCCCGACCCAGAACAGGACCTGGAGACCGACGATCAGCGCGATCCATTTGTGCAGTTGGGTAGAGAGTTTGAGAACTTTCATGCCGGCCTTCCTTTAGGCGTGGTGCGCGAAGACGCGCGTGCCGCCGCCCTTGAGGATCAGCAGGGTCTCATAGGCTTCGCGCCGACCGTCGGGCACCTCCATCCCCGGCGAGCCCAAGGGCATGGCCGGCACCGCGAGGCCGAGGGCGTCGGGACGCTCCATAAGCAGCCTGCGCACGTCCTCGGCGGGCACATGTCCCTCAAGGACATATCCTTCGATCACGGCTGTATGACAGGCCGCCAGGGAGTCGGGGACGCCCCGGGCGCGGCGAGCCGCCCCGGGGTCGGCCACCTCGGTTGTCCGCACCTGGAACCCCGCAGCCGTCATGTACTCGACCCATGCACCGCAACAGCCGCAGGTGGGCGATTTGTAGACCGCGAGTTCTGACGAAGGACGCGCGGTCCGCGCACAGGCCGCGGTGGCCGCGGCGCTGACCCCGACGATCAGAAGGGCCCGGCGGGATAACGGCTCCGTCATCGTCTCATTCTTCCAGTGATCAAGGACAAGGGGAGCCCGGTTGCGTGCGCTCAGGCCGCCGGACGAATGGGGCGGGCTGACGAGTGATAGACATCGAAACGCCATTGGTCATCGCGTTTGCGCAATACGCTCGTGGCGACGCCGCGGCGCTCGATCGGGGCCCGCGCGGCGTCCTTGAAGGTGATGTGATAGGTGTAGGTCTCGCTGACGAAGGCGGTATCGCCGTCGACCTCCACCGTCATCTGATGATTGCGAAACTCGAAGCCCGCCAGATCGGCGAACTCCGGCCCGAGATGGTGCTCCAGATAGTAGGCGAAGGTCCCCTCGACCCC
>JAHJYN010000181.1 GCA_018826885.1 Alphaproteobacteria bacterium
GACGCCCTGCTGTCGTGGAAGTCCGAGCAGTTCGAGCGCACCGGGCTTCAGGACGTGCTGCGCCCGCTCTGGGTGCGCGCCCTGATGTCCGAGCTGTTCGACGCGGACACGCCCCATTTTCGCGGCCTCATGCTGACGCTGCACGCCGGCGATACGCTGGTGGGCGGCCATTTCGGGGTGTTCGGACAGGGCACCTATCACCCGTGGATCGCCTCGACCAATCCGGCGCTTGCCCATGTGTCGCCGGGCAATGCTTTCCTCGATCAGGCCATCCGCGCCATGCCCCGGCTGGGGATCGCCGCCTATGACCTCGGCCCCGGCCACGACCACTACAAACAGCCCTGGGCCTCGATCCGCAAACAGGTCGGCGTGGGCCTGACCCTCGTCGAGGGGCAGGGCAGGGGACTGATGACGCTGGGCTCGACCGCCTGGGCCTCGGGCGCCGATGCGCCGCTGGCCAAGGTGCGCCGCCGGCTCGATCACATCGCCGCCGTCGACCCCACCCCTGCCGGCCGCGCCCTCGCCCTCGTCCAGGCCATGCGCGCCATCCCCCGCCGACTGACCCCGGGCGGTTCGGTCGAGGGCTGAGCGAGGAATTTCGTTTCGTCCCTTCTCCCCACCGGGGGAGAAGGTGTCAGGCGGAGCCTGGCGGATGAGGGGGACGTTTGCAGGTGCACGGGACGTAACCCGTCTGACCTCTACCCGCCCCCTCATCCGAGCCGCTCACGCGGCCCACCTTCTCCCCCGAGGGGAGAAGGACTGCTGAGCCGGCGCCCTCAGCCATGATAGCTACCTCCCAATTCCCCCGCCTTTCCAACACCCCCACCGTTTCTCGCACCGTTCTTCCCGCCTCACCTCGGGACCGTGCCACTCTCCTGCCGTCCCGTTGCACGGAGGGCACGTAAGGCCTGCGACCTTGCAAGCGGCGGGAGCGGATGGAGCGGGGTTGGAGGCGACGCTGTCCGGCTGTCGGGTCTCAGGGAGGCTTTGGGAGCCGGGCGAAAGGCCCGCCGTCAACACTGGGTCGAGGGGGATACTCGATCGTCCGGGAGCCTTCGCAGGAAGGCCCCGCCCGCCGGGGGCGCTGCGGTAAGGCCCGAACACGGCCACCCGACGCAAGCTTCCGGAAAACCACCCGCGCGGAGCGTCTGTCTTCGTCGAAACGGTAAACTCTAACTCATCCGGGCGAAGGCCCGGCGCTCCGCCCGCCCTCCAACCCGCCGCACCCACGGACGGGGGCTTCCGCTCATCCCCGCTCCGCGACCTTGGCCGCGTTCCACAGGGCGTCCATTTCCTCAAGATCCGACTGGTCGGGCGTGCGCCCCTCCTTCGCCAGTTCGGCCTCGATGAAGGCAAAGCGGCGGACGAATTTGGCGTTCGAGCCGCGCAGGGCGTCCTCGGGCTCGACCCCCAGCTTGCGGGCCAGGTTGGCGACCACGAACAGCAGGTCGCCGACCTCATCCTTCATCCGCTCGCTGGCCCCGGCGGCGATCTCGACCTTCAGCTCGGCGACCTCCTCGTCCAGCTTGGCGAACACCTCGGCGGTCGACGGCCAGTCGAAGCCGACCCGCGCCGCCCGCTTCGTCAGCTTGGCCGCCCGGGCCAGCGCCGGCAGGCCGACAGGCACATCGTCCAGCACCCCGTGCTGGGACTTCGCGGTGCGCTCGGCGGCCTTGATGTCCTCCCAGCGCGCTTTCTGCGAGGCGGCATCGGCCTTTGCCGCCTCATCGCCAAACACATGGGGATGCCGTCGCTCCAGCTTGTCGGCGATCGCCCCGGCCACGGCGTCGAAGTCGAACAGTCCGGCCTCCTCGGCCATCCGCGCATGAAACACGACCTGAAACAGCAGATCGCCGAGCTCGGATCTCAGTTCGTCGAAGTCGCCGCGCTCGATCGCATCGGCGACCTCATAGGCTTCCTCCAGCGTATAGGGCGCGATGGTCGCAAACGTCTGCTCCACATCCCACGGACAGCCGGTCACAGGGTCGCGCAGCCGCACCATGATGGCGCGCAGGCGGTCGAGCGGGGCGGGGGGCGTGTCGGTCATGCGCCGGACCTAACCGGCTCCGCCCCGGGCCTCAAGCGCGGCGCGGATTTCGGCATGGCGCTTCTGGTCCAGCGGATAGCGCCACAGGGCCCAGGCCCCGACCACCAGACACAGGGCCGGCAGACCCGCGAACATGGCCTGCAGCCAGATCAGCGCGGTCTCGCTGTTGGCCCCGCCCAGCGTCGGGTCAAAGCCGGTCAGCCTCAGCCCGGCAAAGGTCATCACCGACACGGCATAGCCCAGCTTGGAGGTCGCCGTCAGGATCGAGAACAACAGGCCCGTCCGGTCCTCACCCTGCTCCAGCCGCACCTGATCGGCGACATCGGCCATCATGGCCCGCAGCAGCAGATCGCCCGAGGCAAAGGCCAGACCGACCAGCGCCACCATCAGCCCTGCGACCACCACCTCGGCATTGCCCAGCCCCGCCGCCTCGGCCAGCGGCACCAGCACCGGCCCGGCAAAGGCGGCCAGCAGCAGGGTCGCGGCGAAATAGACGCAGGCCATGATCAGCGCCCCATGCTTGCCCATCCGCACCGCCAGCGCGCTCCACACCGGCGCCCCCGCCAGTCCGGCCACGAAATAGACCAGCAGCAGGATCGAGGTCTCGGCCCGTTGAAACCCCTGCACGGCCTCGAAGAAATAGAAGAACAGCGCCCCGACCACGCCCCGGGCAATGCCCAGCATCAGGTCGGCGGTCAGCAGCCTTTGCAGCACCGGCAGCTTGAACAGCGACAGATAGGCGAACCGCGCGCCCTTGTCGGGGCTCGGTCCCGCCTTGGGCTCGGGGGTGAAGGCAAAGGTGATGGCCAGCGTAAGCGGCAGGGCGACGATGATAAACCACCCCTGCCAGCGCACCGCCGAGGCATAGTCGCCAAGGCCCAGATTCTGGACCAGCGCCGGAATCAACAGCACCACCAGCACGCCGACGATATTGGCCGTCTGCCACCAGCCATAGATGCGCGACCGCTGGTCATAGTCGCTGGTCAGGGTCGAGGCCCAGCTGACCTGCGACAACAGGCTGACCGAAAAGCCCAGCGACATGACGATCAACCAGATCGCCAGATAGGCGCCGCCCGCGCCCGGGCTGACCATGAACAGCATGCCGACCGCCAGCATCAGCACCGGCGCGGCCATCCCCATCCACAGGCGGTAGCGCCCGAACCGGCTGTGGGTCCGGTCGATGACCATGCCCAGCGCCGGATCGACGAGAATGTCCGCCAGCCGGATGACCAGAAAGATCACCCCGACCAGCGCCAGATCGACGCCCACGTGGCTGGCGTAAAACTCGGGCAGGGTCACATAGACGGGCAGGCCCAGCGCCGCATAGGGCAGGCAGGCGGCGGAAAACGCGGCCAGCGTCCGGTTCGGCAGGCGTTTGGCGGGCGAGGGGGCAGACGTCATGAAGATCCGCTGGCTCAAGACGCGACTCGACCGCGCATCCCGTCATACCGCGAATCCGCGTGTCGCGAGTGTCCTCTTGCTCTCCGGCCCGGCGTCAGGCTTCCTCTTGCCATGACGCGGATCGTGACCCTTTTGGCAGTTCTCCTGATCGGACTGGGCGTGGCGCGCCCGGCCGAGGCCCAGGACAGCTGTGGAGGGCGTCCCGGTTTCGCCGGAATCGCGCTGGCCAACGCCTACTCCTTCGACTGGATGATGTGGCGCCCGTTCGACCAGACCGAGCGGGGATGGATGGCCTATCTGCCGCTGATCTCGCGGGAGCTCGGCACCCGCTGCGGTCCGGACACCGCCGGCTTTGCGGTGGCGCTCGCAGACTTCCAGAAGCGCTACGGCCTCGTCGCCAACGGCCTGTTCACCCTCGACACCTTCCAGGTGTTCAAGGGCCTGTGGCAGGAACGCCGACCCTTCGTCATGGCGCGCGTGGCCGACATCTGCCCCGATCCACCGCCGCAGAGCGAGCTGGGCTATCTCGATCCCACCGAAGAGCATGCGGACCGCATGGTGCGCCTGCTCCAGTACGACGTGCTTAATGCCTATCGCCTTATGGTGCGCGCCGCCCGCGCCGAAGTGCCCGAGATCGCCGAAAACCCCGAGCTTCTGCAGATCTTCTCCAGCTATCGCGATCCCGAGGCCGACGCCGCCCGTTGTGCCCGCGAGGGCAATTGCGACGGGCTGCGCCGCGCGGTCTGCTCGCCCCACCGCACGGGGACGGCGATCGACATCTACGTCGGTCATCTGGCGGGCCACGGGGTCGACTCCACCCGCTGGGCCAACCGTCGCCACCAGACGCGCGGCCCGGCCTATCGCTGGCTGGTCGAGAACGCCCACCGCTTCGGTTTCGTCCCCTATGTCTATGAGCCCTGGCACTGGGAATGGACCGGCCCGACCACCGAGGTGCTGAACTCCGAACGACTGGCGCCCCGTCCGCACATCCCGCCGATGATGGTGAAATGATCCGGGCCCTCGCGCCGGGCGAGATTGAGCTGGCCCAGATGGTCTTCGGTCCGGCGCTGCGGACCGAAACCGTCCGCCTGCTCCGCCTGCCGCCCCTGCTCAGGCGCGCCTTCGTGCCGGGCGCGCTGGCGGGCCGCCAGTGGATCTGCTGGCCGACAGCCGTCTGGGCGGACGACCTGTCACAGGGACCGCTGAGGCGTCAGGCGACGCTGATCCATGAGCTTGTCCATGTCTGGCAAGCCCAACAGGGCGTCAACCTGTTGATCGCCAAGCTCAGGGCGGGCGACAGCCCCGCAGCCTATGCCTACGACTGCGGCCCCCGGACAGACTGGTCCGCTCTCAACATCGAGCAGCAGGCCTCGGTGATTGAGCACCGGTTTTTGCGGGCGCACGGTGCAACCGTTCCCGGTGACGATGCTTTTTACAGGCGGGTCTGCCCCTTCTGAAAAATGTGGTGAGCGGCCCTTGATTGCACGGTGCTGCATCCTATTTCGACACTGTAACAGTTACATATGCTAAGGAGGCTTCTATGCCCAAGGTTCTCGTCCTCTATCACTCGACCTACGGACACGTGGAACGTATGGCCGAGGCCATCGCGGAAGGCGCCCGCGAGGTTGACGGCGCGACCGTCGACATCAAGCGCGTTCCTGAACTGGTCCCCGAGGAGCTGGCGAAGAAGAGCGGCTACAAGCTGGATCAGGCCGCGCCGATCGCCAAGGTCGAGGACCTGGCCGACTATGACGCCATCCTGATCGGGGCGGGCACGCGCTACGGCACCGCTGCCTCCCAGATGCGCAACTTCCTCGACCAGACTGGCGGCCTCTGGGCCAATGGCACGCTGGCCGGCAAGGTGGGCGGGGCCTTCACCTCCACCGCCACCCAGCACGGCGGCAATGAAATGACCCTGATCGGCCTGATCCAGACCATCATGCACCACGGCATGCTGGTGGTCGGCCTGCCCTACACCTGGCAGGGCCAGATGCGCATCGACGAGATCACCGGCGGCTCGCCCTATGGCGCGACGACGATCACCGGCGGCGACGGTTCGCGTATGCCCAGCGACAACGAGCTCGAGGGCGCCCGTTTCCAGGGCCGTCTGGCGGCCGAGACCGCGAAAAAGCTGTTCGGATGAGGGTGAACCCTGCCCCGGGCCGAACCCGGGGCAGGGGCCTTGTCAGGGCTTTTTGGCCAGGATGCCGTCGACGCTGAACGCGCCCGGCCCCGCAAACACCAGATACAGGAACACCCAGCAGTACAGCGCCGCCAGCTCGCCGCCGTTGACCATAGGGAACAGGCCGCCCGCCATGGCGTGAAACTGGAAATAGGCCACCGCCATCATGCCGGACATCAGGAAGGCCACGGGTCGGGTGAACAGGCCCAGCACGATCAGCGCACCGCCGACCAGTTCCAGCACCCCGCCAATGCCCATCTGGCTCATCAGCTGGAAGGGGCCCATGGCCTCGGCCGGGAAGGAGAAGATCTTCTGGGTCCCATGCTGCATGAACATGAGACCGGTGATGATCCGAAGGCCCGCCAGGGCCGTAGGACGGTGACGCTCAAGCGAATCGAACATGGTGACAGCCTCCCTTGGTTGGAGAGGGGAGACTGCAATAGCTACGGTTTCAGATCAATCGCCGTTATGACGACGCTCAGGCGGCTTCGGCCTCGGATTCGACCATGCGCTGGATGGCAACATAGTCGGTCTTGCCTGTCCCGAGCACAGGCACTTCCTTCACCTTTATGATCCGCTTCGGCACCGCCAGGTCCGGCGCGCCGTGGCTGCGGGCCCACTCGGTCAGTCGGGCGGACTCGGCATCCATGCGGTCGGTCACGAGCACCAGCTTCTCGCCCTTGCGGCTGTCCGGAACGGCGACCACAGCGTGGCGCGACTCCGGCCAGACCGCGCTGGCCAGCCCCTCGACCGCCATCAGGCTGATCATCTCTCCGCCGACCTTGGCGAAGCGCTTCACCCGGCCCAGGATGCTCACATAACCCTCACCGTCGATCTCGACGATGTCACCGGTGTCGTGCCAGCCGTCCTTGAGCGGCTCCACACGGTCCGGGTCGTCGGCCGAGATATAGCCCGCCATGACATTGGGGCCGCGCAGGTAGAGGCGCCCGCCGGTATCGATTCCGGCGACCGGGTCGACCCGCCATTCCATGTCCGGCAGCATCTGGCCGACCGTGCCCGGACGGTTCCGGTCCGGGTGGTTCACGGCGACGACAGGCGCGGCCTCGGTCGCCCCATAGCCTTCCAGCAGCTTCAGGCCGCCAAAGCGCGTGTTGAACAGGTGGTGCGTCTCGTCCCGGACCCGCTCGGCCCCCGCCACCACGAATTGCAGGGTCGAGAAATCGTCTGGACCCGCCACCCGGGCGTACTGGTTCAGGAAGGTATCGGTGGCGAACAGGATCGAGGCCTTCACATCGGGCAGAAGCTCGACGATCTGCTTGGCGTGCAGGGGCGAGGGGTACTGGAACGCCTTCATCCCGGTCAGCAGCGGCAGCAGCACGCCACCCGTCAGCCCGAAACAGTGGAAGGTCGGCAGGGGGTTGAACATCACCCAGTCGGGGTCGAGGTCGATGTGGGTCGCCACCTGCCGTACGTTCGAGACCAGATTCGACTGGCTCAGCATCACGCCCTTGGGGCTGCCGAAACTGCCCGAGGTGAACAGGATCACGCCCGGATCCGCCGGCTGGGTCTCCACCCGGAACTGTTTCGGGAAAAATCCGGCCATCAGGCCGAACAGTTTGTCGGGCAGGCCGATGGTCTTGCGGATGTCGTCCAGCCAGACGATCTCGGCGACCTGGGCCAGGCTGTCGGTCAGGGCTTCCAGCTTGGCCTGGGTAATGAACCGCTTTGCTGACAGGATGCGTTTGACGCCCGAGGCCTTGATCGCGGCCTTCAGATTCATCTCGCCGGAGGTGAAGTTCAGCATCACCGGCACACGCCCCATGGCGTGCAGCCCATAGAAGGTGACCACGACACCCGAGCTGGACGGCAACAGGATGGCCACCCGCTCGCCCGGCTCGGTCATGGCGGCAATCTTGCGGCCCAGCACCATGGCCGCCCGGATCAGCCCCGTATAGGTCAGCGGGTTCCGGTCGAGGTCCTCGAGGATCGGCTTGTCGCCATAGGTGTCCCGTGCCGCAATGAGGGCGTCGAAGATGGTTTCCTGAACGGCCCTGGCGTGCATGTCTGACGACAAACGATACCTCCCTGTGAGGGGTCTGGCGCCCCTCCTTGATCTCGGGGCCAAACTAGAGACCCGAACGCGCCTTGAAAAGATAAGTTACACGGCGTGAGGGCACGCCGAAGACCCTTGCGGCTTGCCATCCGTGTGCCGAAGGCCGACATAGCGGCTCCTGAGCCCTTACGCTGCCGCCGAAGCCCCGACGCCATGGTCACCCTGATCGATACCCTGCAACGGTCGCCCGCCGAACTGCGCCACCCGGAAAAGCGCAACCGGCCGGAAAGCCCTGTGCTGAAGAAGCCCGACTGGCTGCGGGTCAAGGCGCCGGGATCGGGCCAGTACAACGCCACCAAGGCCATCGTGAAGGACAAGGGTCTGGTCACGGTGTGCGAAGAAGCGGCCTGCCCCAACATCGGGGAATGCTGGAGCCAGAAGCACGCCACCCTGATGATCATGGGCGACACCTGCACGCGCGCCTGCGCCTTCTGCAACGTCAAGACGGGCCTGCCGGACCCGCTGGATCCGGAAGAGCCGGCCAAGGTCGGTCTCGCCGTGGCCCAGCTGGGCCTGAACCACGTCGTCATCACCAGCGTGGACCGGGACGATGTCTCCGACGGGGGCGCCGCCCACTTCGCCGAGGTTGTCCGCCAGATCCGTATCCAGGCACCCAGCACCACCATCGAGATCCTGACGCCCGACTTCCTGCGCAAGGACGGGGCGGCCGAGGTGATGATTGACGCGAAGCCCGACGTCTTCAATCACAACCTGGAAACCGTGCCGCGGCTGTATCTGAAGATCCGGCCCGGTGCCCGCTACTTCCACTCCCTGCGCCTGCTGCAGCAGGTCAAGGAGCGTGACCCCAACCAGTTCACCAAGTCCGGCATCATGGTCGGCCTGGGCGAGACC
>JAHJYN010000182.1 GCA_018826885.1 Alphaproteobacteria bacterium
ATGATCTTCTTGCCGTCCGGGAACTCGACGTGGTCGACCTGCGGCTTGATCTCGTCCCACTTCATGTTCTTCAGGCCGGCGACCTGAATCTCGGAGTCGAAGTGGCCGATGTTGCAGACGATGGCGTTGTGACGCATCGCCCGCATGTGATCGACGGTGATGACGTCCTTGTTGCCCGTGGCGGTGACGAAAATATCGGCCGAGCCGGCCACGTCGTCGAGGGTCTGGACTTCATAACCTTCCATGGCCGCCTGCAGGGCGCAGATCGGATCGATCTCGGTGACGATCACCCGGGCGCCGCCCTGGCGCAGCGAGGCGGCCGAGCCCTTGCCCACGTCGCCATAGCCGCAGACGACCGCGACCTTGCCCGACAGCATGACGTCGGTGCCGCGGCGGATGGCGTCGACCAGCGATTCCCGGCAGCCATAAAGATTGTCGAACTTGGACTTGGTGACGCTGTCATTGACGTTGATCGCCGGGAACGGCAGGTCGCCGCGCTCGGCCATCTGGTACAGACGGTGCACGCCCGTGGTGGTCTCTTCCGAGACGCCGCCGATGGCGTCGCGGATGGCCGAATAGAAGCCGGGCTTTTCCTTCAGATACCGCTTCATCACGGCATAGAGAGCCTCTTCCTCCTCGTTCTCTGGATTGTCGAGAACGCTGGCGTCCTTCTCGGCCTTGGGGCCCAGCACGCACAGCAGGGTGGCGTCGCCACCGTCGTCGAGGATCAGGTTCGGATAGCCGCCGTCGGCCCATTCGAAGATCTTGTGGGCATAGTCCCAGTATTCTTCCAGCGTCTCGCCCTTGGTGGCGAACACCGGCGTGCCGTTGGCCGCGATGGCGGCGGCGGCGTGGTCCTGGGTCGAATAGATGTTGCACGAGGCCCAGCGAACCTCGGCGCCGAGGGCTTCCAGCGTCTGGATCAGAACGGCGGTCTGGATGGTCATGTGCAGGCTGCCGGCGATGCGGGCGCCCTTCAGCGGCTTGTTGGTCCCGAACTCGTCCCGCAGCGCCATCAGGCCGGGCATTTCGGTTTCGGCGATGGCGATTTCCTTGTTGCCGTAGGGGGCAAGCGAGATGTCGCGGACGATGTAGTCGGTCATGGGGGAGCGCTCTTTCGCGGCAGGGGCCGTCGGGGCCGGTCACGGATGTGGACGCCGCTATAGACCGCGCGGGCGCCGGGAGCAACAAACACATAAGGACATCCTTATATGCCCCGCTCGCCACAGCGCCGCTTTCGTGTCAGCCTGCGGGTCCGCGCGCGCTTTGGGAGGAGCGATCCGGGCATGGCAACAGGCGCCTTCTCGCGACGGGGACTGGTTCTGGCGGCGACGTCCGGCCTTGTCCTGCCCGGATGGGTTCGGGCGCAGGATCCGGTCGGCGCCGCTCCCGACCACTCCGGCCGGGGCGTGGTCGAGGTTGAGATCGACGGGCAGCCCGGTCTGAGGTTTGCGCTTGATACCGCCGCCAGTGCGTCGGTTCTGGCGTCGGACCTCGTCGCCCGGCTGGGTCTGTCGGTGGGGGGCGAGATCGACATGCACACCGTGGTCGGGGTCGAGCGGGTGCCCTGGG
The DNA here is from genome assembly GCA_018826885.1 of Alphaproteobacteria bacterium. GTDB lineage: Bacteria > Pseudomonadota > Alphaproteobacteria > Caulobacterales > Caulobacteraceae > Brevundimonas. The sequence continues at coordinate 1,573 of JAHJYN010000182.1, forward strand.
TCCGGGCCGAACAGATCCGCAGCGGCGCCCTGGACCGGCGCAATGCGCGGCTCGCCGTCGGGGACCGGCGCGGCATGCTGGGGCTGGACGGCCTGCTGGGGCTGGACCTGCTGGCCGGGCATCGGCTGGAGTTCCGGTTCCGGGGCCGCCACCGGGCCTCGATCGGTCGTCCCCGCATCGAGGAACAGGGCTTTCTGGCCGCCGAGCGCCCCCGCGTCCGTTTTGCCCCACCGGTCGTGCGCGAGCCCGACGGCGTGGCGGAGCGGCTGATGATTGTGGAAGCCCGCGTTCGCGGCGTCCGGGTCCCGGCCGTGATCGACACCGGGGCCGAGGTCAGCCTGATCAACCCCGTACTGGCCGAAGCCGCCGACGCGACCGATCTCACGATCCGGAGTACGGCCACGGCGCAGGCGATCCAGTCGCCCACCGGCCGGGCCGCCGTGGCCCGCCCCATGGTCGTGGACGCCCTCCGGCTGGGCGATATGGTGCTGGACCGGCTGGGGGTCCTGATGGGCGACTTCCACATCTTCCGGCATCTGGGTCTGGCGGACCGGCCGGCCATGCTGCTGGGCGTCGATGTGCTGGGCGTGTTCAGTCGGGTGGTGATCGACCTCAGGGACGGCGAATTGCTGATGGAGATCTGAGCGCAGGGCTTGCCCCCGCGCGACGGTCATCGCATCAAGCGCGCATGACCCGTGATCTCGCCATGCCCCGCCACGACTGGACCCTCGCCGAAGTCGAGGCCCTGTTCGATCAGCCCTTCATGGAGCTGGTGTTCACCGCCGCCGATGTGCACCGCCGGACCTTTGACCCGTCCGAAGTCCAGCTCAGTCGCCTGCTGTCGATCAAGACCGGCGGCTGCGCCGAGAACTGTGGCTATTGCTCCCAGTCGGCCAGTTTCGACACGGGGCTGAAGGCCGAAAAGCTGATGGACACCCAGGCCGTTCTGGCCGAGGCCATGGCGGCCAAGGCCGGCGGGGCAGACCGGTTCTGCATGGGGGCCGCGTGGCGCGAGCTGAAGGACCGTGACACGCCTAAGCTGGCGGCCATGATCTCGGGCGTAAAGGCGCTCGGCCTCGAGACCTGTGCGACCCTCGGCATGCTGACCGCCGATCAGGCCCGCCAGCTCAAGGAGGCGGGGCTCGACTACTACAACCACAACCTCGACACCGGCCCCGACTATTACGCCGATGTCGTCACCACCCGGACGTATCAGGACCGGCTGGATACGCTGAGACACGTGCGGGATGCAGGCATGAGCACCTGTTGCGGCGGCATCGTCGGCATGGGTGAGGCCCGCCGCGACCGCGCCGGCCTGCTGCACGCCCTGGCCACCCTGCCCGCCCATCCCGACAGCCTGCCGGTCAATGCCCTGGTGCCCGTCAGCGGCACGCCGCTGGGCGATCAGGTGAAGCGGGACGGCGAGATTGATCCGATCGAATTCGTCCGCACGGTCGCTGTGGCCCGCATCGTCTGCCCCCGGTCGATGGTGCGGCTGTCGGCCGGTCGCGAGGCGATGAGTCCGGAGATGCAGGCGCTGTGCTTCCTCGCCGGCGCCAACTCCATCTTCGTCGGCGACCGTCTGCTGACCACTGCCAACCCCGATGCCGATGCCGACACCCGCCTGTTTGCGAAACTCGACCTGAGGCCCATGGTCATGGATCGTGACGCTGCGCGTCTCCAATGACCCCGCCCCGGGGATGTGCGGCGCTTGTCTGTCTGGCCCTCGCAGCCTGCTCCGGTCCCGCAGGGGATGACGATGTGGCGACCCGGACCACCCTGCTGGGGGGCCCCGCGGCGACGGTCCCCGCACCGACGGGCGATCGCACGATCATCTATGGCGGCGAGGGCGATCCGCGGCTGACCTTCAGTGCCGGCTTCATGAAGCGGGTCGACCTCGGCGAAATCCGGCCGGGGTCGGAGCTGTCCTGGGCCCCGAACGCACGCAGCTTCTATGTCAACGACTCCGGCGATTCGGCCTGGAGCGAGTTGCGGCTGTGGCAGGTCGGCGGGCGACAGGTGGCGCAGGAGTCTGCGAGCGTGCGTGAGGCGGCGATTGCCGAACTGGCCCGACTCAATGACTGCGCCCGCCCGGCCCGCGAGGAGTATGCGACCCGCGGACTCGGCTGGGGACGCCAGGGGGACACCGTCTATGTCCTCACCGAGGTCCGCAGGGTCCAGGCCTGCTCGCCCGATATCCGCGAAGACCGGGTGGTCAGCCTGGTCGAGGTCGCGACCGGGCGCGTCATACAGACTGAGACCGTCGACGCGGCGCTGCGGGCGTGGCCGGGGCTGACCGGCGGCACGCTGCGGCCGGATCCTGTAACCGGCCCTTAAGCCCGGTGTGCCAGGTGTGGACCGACGGCAATCTCGGGAGAGGCTCATGACCGGTGGTGGCGGCGGCGGATCGCGTCCGACCTATATCCAGATCGGCACCTCGACGGCGAACTTCAGCGGCTCGGGGGGGCGACGCGGCGTGCTGACCGTCGAAACCGGGCTGGATGTGGCCGATGCCGACCTGCATGCGCGCGCCAGCCAGTCCGCGCCCCGCCTGAGAGCCGCCTACAACACGGTGATCAGCCGGGCAGCGGCCAGCCTGCGCGGCGATGCCCCGCCCGACGTCGAACGGCTGGCGCGCGAGCTTCAGGCCGCGACCGACCAGACCCTCGGCCGGGCCGGCGCCCGCTTCCTGCTCGGTACGGTGATGGCCTTCTGAGAAAAGGACGTCGTACGGTATAGGGTTGGTGTCGTGGCGGAACGCTCGAAGGTACAATGATCGAACGTCGAACTTCGAAACTACTGATGGCCGGGGCCGCCACGCTGGCCGCAGCGACCCTTGTATGGTGGTTCTGGCCCCGCGACGAGCCGGAGGTTCGCGTTGTCTGGCAGGGACAACCCCAGTTCACCCAACGGGATCGTTAGACTCGCATCGCGTCACAATCGCCTTGGTCGAAGTGCGCCGAACTAGTCCTTCGTCGGATCGCCCTGGGCGTCGTCGCCATAGGTCAGGGCCAGGAAGACGTCTTCCAGATCCGGGTCCTCCGTCGAGATGTCTGCGATGGTGACGCCCGCCGCGCGCACGGCGGCCAGAACCTGCTCGACCGAGGAGCGGCCCTTGCGATAGGTGACCGAGAAGGCGCCCCCCGACCGGGGCGTGACCTCGAACCCGTCGAGCACCGGGGGCGCCTTGAGCGGGGTTTCGGGTGAGACCACGACATTGCGGGTATCCAGCCGCCGAAGCAGCTGCGGCGTAGGCTCGCAGGCCACGACCTGACCCCGGTTGACGATGGCGATGGTGTCGCAGAGCTCCTGCGCCTCCTCCAGATAGTGGGTGGTCAAAAGGATCGTCACGCCCTCGGCGTTCAGGCGGCGCACATATTCCCACAGCTGGCGACGCAGCTCGACATCGACGCCGGCCGTCGGCTCGTCGAGGATCAGCACCGGCGGGGCATGGACCAGGGCCTTGGCCACCATCAGCCGTCGCTTCATGCCGCCGGACAGGGCCCGCACATAGGCATTGGCCTTGTCCGAGAGGCCGAGCGCCGCCAGCAGGGCGTCGGAGCGCCGTTCATCGGCCGGCACGCCATAGAAGCCGGCCTGGACCTCCAGCGACTCACGCGGCGTGAAAAAGACATCGGCGACGATCTCCTGCGGCACGACGCCGAGGGCCGCGCGGGCGTCACGCGGCTGGGTGTCGATGTCGCGGCCCCAGATCGACACCTCGCCCGAGGTCTTCTTGACCACCCCCGCCAGAATATTGATCAGGGTCGACTTTCCGGCGCCGTTCGGGCCCAGCAGGCCGAACATGGCCCCGCGCGGGATGTCCAGATCAATGCCCTTCAGCGCCTCCTTGGGCGGGGCCTTCTTCGAGCCCGCATAGGTCTTGGTCAGGCCACGGATGCGGATGGCGGAGTCGGGCAGCGAGGAGGCAGCGGTCATGGGGTTCCGAATACAGGATCAGGCGTTTGACGCCGGTCGGCGCGCCGCATAGGTATGCCTCGCTCGCCTCCGCGCCAAGCTCAGGGTTCAGAAATGCCGCCGCGTCATCCCGTTCCCGTCCCCGGTTCCGCCGAACTGGCCCCCGAGGAAATCCCCGTCATTCAGCACCGGGTCGCCTGCGACGGCGGCGGCGGGGCGCTGGGCCATCCGCTGGTCTATATGGAAATCGGCGACGGCGGCGCGGTCGAATGCGGCTATTGCGACCGTCGCTTCGTGCTGGTGGCCGATCTGGCCCAGGACAACGAATATCGCGATCCGGCCCCGCGTCACGACGCTCACTAGGACGGGGGCGCATTGAGGCGCACCGGGACACCCGTTACGCGAATTGACCCCCGGGACGATCCAGAGGCCTCTAGAAGACCCCTATCCTGCTTCCTCCTCCGAACCGGCTGGACCGTATGCGCTATCTGCACACCATGGTCCGGGTCTCTGACCTGGACGCCTCGCTTCGCTTCTGGTGCGATCATCTGGGCCTGAGTGAAGTCCGCCGCATGGACCATGAGGCGGGGCGCTTCACCCTGGTGTTTCTGGCGGCCGCGAAGGATCTGGACCGGTCCGCCGCCGACCGGTCACCCGAGCTGGAACTGACCTACAACTGGGATCCCGAGACCTACACCGGCGGGCGCAATTTCGGCCACCTCGCCTATAAGGTCGATAACATCCACGCGACCTGCCAAAGGCTGATGGACGCGGGCATCACCATAAACCGTCCGCCGCGCGACGGCCGCATGGCCTTCGTCCGCTCGCCGGACGGCATCTCCGTCGAACTGCTGCAGGAGGGTGAGGCCCTGACTCCGGCCGAGCCCTGGATCTCCATGCCGAACGAGGGCAGCTGGTGAGGGGGGCGATTGCCGTTGGTCTGATGGCGCTGGCGCTGACGGCCTGCGCCTCGACCACCGAGACCAATCCGGGGCGCACGGCCACCGAACAGCTGCTGGTGGCGCGCGCGACCGATGCCGCCGTCGACGGCCTGCGCCTGCCGGTGCCGCCGGGAACCCGCGTGTTCGTCGACGACACCTATTTCCGCGCCGAAAGCGCCCCCTATGCCGTCAGCGCCATCCGCGGGGCGGTGCTTCAGGCCGGCTATCCTCTCGCCCGCACGCGGGATGAGGCGGACGCCATCTTCGAGATCCGCGCCGGAGCGCTGTCGCTGGAACAGATGCGCCGCGTGTTCGGCATTCCCGCCGTACGCCTGCCGATCAATGACACCTTCAATGTCGTCTCGGTCCCCGAACTGTCGGTCTACAGCCGCCGCGACCGGGTCGGCGTCGCCGAATTCTCCGGCTTCGTCTATGACGCCCGGACCGGCGAGGCGCTGGGCGCCATCGTGCCGATGACGGGCCAGTTCCGCATTCGCAGCCACCAGATGCTGATGATCTTCGCCTGGGGCCAGCAGCGGCTTGATCCCGGTGACCGCGAGCCGGGCGACAGCTGGTTCCAGTTCTGACGACCGGCGCGGTGCTTCGCGGCTGACGGACGCGCCGGACCCCTCTATGGTCGCGCCATGAGCGACTCCGCCCCCTCCGAATCTGGCGCCCCCGAGACGAGGGGCGATGTGCGCCTGTGGCTGATCGATGCCTCGGCCTATATTTTTCGCGCCTATCACGCCCTGCCGCCGCTGACACGCAAGTCGGACGGTCTGCCGGTCGGCGCCGTCCAGGGCTATTGCAACATGCTGTGGAAGCTGTTGCGCGAGATGAAGGGTGAAGGCGGACCCACCCATCTGGCGGCCATTTTCGACCATTCGGAAAAGACGTTCCGCAATGATCTCTATGCCGACTACAAGGCCCACCGTCCGCCGGCGCCCGAGGATCTGGTGCCCCAGTTCGCCCTGGTGCGCGAGGCGACGGCGGCCTTTGGCGTTCACTGTGTCGAACTGCCCGGCTACGAAGCCGACGACCTGATCGCCACCTATGCCTGCAAGGCCCGCGACGCCGGGGGCGAGACCGTCATCGTCTCGTCCGACAAGGACCTGATGCAGCTGATCGGCGGCGGCGTCGTCATGTGGGACCCGATGAAGGACCGCGTCCTGGCCGAGGACGCCGTCATGGAAAAGTTCGGCGTGACGCCGGACAAGATGATCGACCTGCAGGCCCTGGTCGGCGACAGCGTCGACAATGTGCCGGGCGCCCCGGGCATCGGCCCCAAGACCGCCGCCCAGCTGCTGGACGAATACGGCGACCTCGACACGCTTCTGGCGCGGGCGGGCGAGATCAAACAGCCCAAGCGGCGGGAAACCCTTCAGACCCATGCCGAGCAGATCCGGCTCAGCCGCCAGCTGGTACGGTTGACCTGCGACGCCCCCGCCCCCGAGCCGATCGCCGACTTTGCCGTCCGGGATCCGGACTCGGCGACGCTGGCCGCCTTTCTCGAGAAGATGGAGTTCCGGTCGCTGGCCCGCCGGGTCGGGGACGGCAAGGCCACGCCGTTCGAGCCCGCGCCCAACGGCCGGCCGAAGGCCCTGAACGCCCCGGTCGCCGCGCCCCGGCATGCGCCGAAGCCTGCAAGCGAACTGGCGACGCCCGAGACCTTCGATACATCGGCCTATGTCTGTGTACAGACGGTCGCCGATCTGGAGGCCTGGATCGCCCGGGCCACCGTGGCGGGCGTGGTGGCCTTTGACACCGAGACGGATGCCCTGTCGTCCAGCCACGCCGGCCTGTGCGGCCTGTCGCTGGCGGTGGCGCCAGGCGAGGCCTGCTATGTGCCCCTGACCCACGAAGCCGAGCCGAAGGCGCAGTCGGGCGGGCTGGACTTTGAAGGCGACACCCCGACCGAGGCCATCGACCAGATCCCGATGGACCAGGCCCTCGCGCTGCTGAAGCCGCTGCTGGAAAACCCGGCGGTGCTCAAGGTCGGCCAGAACATCAAATACGATCTGGCGGTCATGGCCCGGCACGACATTGCGGTCGGGCCGATCGATGACACCATGCTGATCTCCTATGTGCTGGAGGGCGGAGTCCACGGCCACGGCATGGACGAGCTGTCGCGCCTGCATCTGGGCCATGAACCCATCCCGTTCAAATCGGTGTGCGGCACCGGCAAGTCGCAGAAAAGCTTCCGCCATGTGCCGCTGGAGCCCGCCACCGCCTATGCGGCCGAGGATGCGGATGTGACGCTCCGCCTGTGGCGGCTGCTGAAGCCGCAGCTGGCCGAGGAGCGGCTGGTCACCGTCTATGAGACGCTGGAACGCGGCATGCCCGCCGTGCTGGCACAGATGGAACTGGCCGGCATCCGCGTCGATCCGGATCGGCTGAAGCGTCTGTCGTCCGAGTTCGGATTGAAGATGGCCGAGCTGGAAACCCGGGCCCATGAGGTCGCCGGCAGGCCGTTCAACATCGCCAGTCCGCGCCAGATCGGCGAGATCCTGTTCGGCGAGATGGACCTGCCTGGCGGCAAGAAGACCGCCTCCGGACAATGGGGCACGGACGCCGCCATGCTCGAGACCCTGGCCGAAACCCATGAGCTGCCGCGCGTCATTCTGGACTGGCGTCAGCTGGCCAAGCTGAAGGGCACCTATACCGATGCCCTGACCGAGGCGGCGGACAAGACCAGTTTCCGTGTGCATACGTCCTATCAGCTGGCGGCCGCCTCGACGGGGCGACTGGCCAGCTCGGACCCCAACCTGCAGAACATCCCGATCCGCACCGAGACCGGCCGCCAGATCCGGCAGGCCTTCATCGCCTCGCCCGGACAGGTGCTGATCAGCGCCGACTACAGCCAGATCGAGCTGCGGATTCTGGCCCACATCGGCGACATCCCCGAGCTGAAGGCCGCCTTCAAGGCCGGCCTCGACATTCACGCGGCGACCGCCTCGGAGATGTTCGGGGTGCCGGTCGAGGGTATGTCGTCAGAAACCCGTCGGCGCGCCAAGGCCATCAATTTCGGCATAATCTACGGCATTTCGGCCTTTGGTCTGGCGGCCCAGCTCGGCATCGATAACAGCGAGGCCGGAGCCTATATCAAGACCTATTTCGAGCGCTTCCCCGGCATCCGGACCTATATGGATCGCATCCGGGCCGAGGTGAAACAGGCCGGCTTCGTCACCACCCTGTTCGGGCGCAAGATCCACATTCCGGCCATCCATTCGAAATCCGGCGCCGAGCGCCAGTTCGGCGAGCGGGCGGCGATCAACGCCCCGATCCAGGGCACGGCCGCCGACATCATCCGGCGCGCCATGATCCGCATGCCGGAGGCGCTGAAGGCCGAGGGACTGGAAACCCGCATGTTGCTGCAGGTCCACGACGAGCTGGTGTTCGAAGCCCCCGCGGCCGAGGCCGACCGCGCCATTGGCGTCATCCGCCGGATCATGGAGGCGGCTGCCGAACCCGCCGTCTCGCTGAGTGTGCCTCTGGTCGTCGACGCCCGCGCGGCCTCGAACTGGGACGAGGCCCATTAGGGCTCAGTAGAGGTCCCGCGCCAGCCAGGCGATGTAAGCGCCATAGGCCACCAGCAGGGCGAGGCCCTCCAGACGCACGATCCGCATACCGGTGCGAACGAACAGGACCACGAGGGCGGTCGCCGCCACCATCACCCAGATGTCCAGCCGGATAATCTCGGGCGGCACCCGGATCGGGGCGACCAGGGCGGTGATCCCGAGAATGCCCAGCACATTGTAGATGTTGGAGCCGATGACATTGCCGAGGGCCACGTCGGAGTGTCGCCGGAAAGCTGCAACCGCCGAGGTCACCAGCTCCGGAAGCGAAGTCCCGATCGCCACCACCGTCAGGCCGATAAGGGTGTCCGAAACCCCCACCTCGCGCGCGACGATCACGGCATTGTCGACCAGCAGCCGGGCCCCGCCCACCGTCAGCGCGATGCCGACGATGGCGAGCCCCAGCCCCGACCAGAGCCCCCCGCGTGCATCCGGCGCATCCTCGGTCAGATGCTCGTACTTGCGGGCTTCACGGTCGCGATGGCGCCGCTCCCCCATCCACGCCCACATGAGATAGACCGCCAGACCCGCCAGCATGGCCAGACCCCAGCGATAGTCGATGGTCCCGGCGACCACGGCCCCGACACAGATGGCGGTTGAGAGGATGAGCATCCAGCCGTCCCGGCGAAAGGCCTTCCGGTCCACGGCAATCGGCGAGATCAGCGCTGCGAGGCCGAGGATCAGCAGGACATTGGCGGTGTTCGACCCGACCACATTGCCCATGGCGATGCCCGGCGATCCCGCCAGCACGGCGGTCAGGCTGGTGACCAGCTCCGGCGCCGAGGTGCCCATGCCGACCAGGGTCAGGCCGATCAGCAGGGGCGAAACGCCCAGACTGCGGGCGGCCGTCGTCGCGCCCCGCACCAGCGTATCTCCACCGGCGACCAGCAGCACAAGGCCGAGCGCCAGCAGGCCATAGGTCATGGTCATCGGTGATCTCCCCCGCTAGAACCGCCCTCTCATAAACGGGCGGCCCGGACAACGTCGGTCGCCGGAAAAGGGTTCAAATCTTGGCCGCGACCGACATCGATGTGCTGATTGTCGGCGCCGGGGCCGCCGGCATGATGGCCGCCATCGAGGCCGGGCGGCGCGGTCGACGCGTCCGGATTGTCGACCATGCACGGGCGCCCGGCGAGAAGATCCGCATCTCGGGCGGGGGGCGTTGCAACTTCACCAACCTCGGTTGCGGCCCCCACGCCTTCCTCGGCGAGAACCCGCGCTTTGCCACCTCGGCGCTGAAGCGGTTTACCCAGCACGACTTCATCAAACGGGTCGATCAGGCCGGCATCGCCTGGCACGAAAAGACGCTCGGCCAGCTGTTCTGTGACGACAGCGCCAAACTGATCATCCGCATGCTGACCGAACAGATGCGCGAGGCCGGTGTCACCCTGTCGCTGGGCGTCTCGGTGGACCGCGTGTCACGCGCCGGCGACGGCTTTGACGTGGCCCTCTCGGAGGGCAGCCACCTGCGCTGCAGGTCCCTCGTCCTCGCCACCGGCGGCAAGTCGATTCCGAAAATGGGTGCGACCGGCTGGGCATGTGACACGGCGCGCGCCCTGGGCCTGCGCGTCACCGAGACCCGGCCTGCTCTCGTCCCGCTGACGTTCGAGGCGGGACTGCTGGAGCGGCTGAAGCCACTGGCGGGGGTGTCGGTCGAGGCGGTCGTCAGCCACGGCAAGACGAAATTCGCCGAGGGCCTGCTGTTCACCCACAGGGGGCTGAGCGGACCGTCGGTGCTGCAGATCAGCTCCTACTGGCGCGAGGGCGAGACAATCTCCGTGGCGATGGCGCCGGGCCTGGAGGTGTTTGCGCAACTGAAGACCATGAAGGCGCTGAACGGACGGCAGGCGGCGCACACGGCGCTGGGGCAGATCGTGCCGAAGCGGCTGGCCGAGGTTCTGGTCGAACAGGAGGCGGCCACCGGCAATCTGGCCGATCTGTCGGACAAGGCCTTGCGGCGGCTGGATCAGGCGGTCAACGGCTGGAGCGTCAAGCCGGTCGGCAGCGAAGGCTACCGGACGGCCGAAGTCATGCTCGGCGGCGTCGCCACGGACCAGCTGGACCAGCAGACGATGGCAGCGACGCGCGTCCCCGGCCTGTATGTGATCGGTGAGGCGGTCGACATCACCGGCTGGCTGGGCGGCTATAATTTCCAGTGGGCCTGGAGTTCAGGCTGGGCCGCGGGACAGGTCGCCTAGCTGCGATAACGGCGCTCTGACATAACTGTGACCACCTGCCGCCTTGTCAGCCAGGCCGCGGTCCGCAACAGTGCCGGTGCGGGACGGGCCCCTCTGGCACGCTCCGGGCCCCCCCTCGTCCTCCGGTCCCGGATCGTGTGATGTCGGACCGCATCGGGTGCGCCCGGTGTCGGTCCGGGCCCAATTCGGATAAACACCGGCACCGGGCGCATTTCACCTTTTTCAGACGGCAGACCCGTGAACCGGTCGTGCTGTTCCATGGCCGGAGAGACGATGCCCCTTCTGATGTGCCCCAATGACAATGCCGCCATGCAAACGCTGGAACGGTCCGGCGTGCAATTCGACATGTGCCCGACCTGTCGGGGAGTCTGGCTGGACCGCGGGGAATTGGAAAAGCTCATGTCCGCTGCGATGGACGAAGGCCGCGCGGCGGCACCCGCCGCACCCACGGCCCAACCGCAGCCCCAGGCCTGGTCCGAGCCGCCGCGCCGGGAACCTTACCGGGACGAGCGCTACCGCGACGATCGCCACTATGACGACCGGGGCCGCCCGCGCAAAAAGAAGCGCGACAGCATCTTCGACATCTTCGAGTTCGACTGAGCCGCCGTCAGGCCGCGAGGCCGACCGTGCGCATCAGCTCGCGGATCGGCTCCAGCGCCGCCGGTGTGGACCCCAGCTCGGCCCGCACCTTGGGGTGACGCAAGAGTCTCAGGGCCTCGGCCCGGGCCCGTTCGGTCACCGGACCCCGCGGGCCCGTCTCGCCGGCGGCCAGTCGCAACAGGACCTGAAGCTTGTGCGGTACGGGAACCGGCGCGCGGATCATCTGGTCTATCAGCCGGGCCGAGCTTTCAACGGAGGCCCCGACCTTGCCAAGGGCGTCGCAGATCTGCCCTTCGTCGGAGTCTGACAGCTCGACCTTGCCGGCGGCGCGCTGAAGGCCGGCGAGCGAGGCCAGAACCTGGCCCGGCGGCAGTTCGGACCGCCGCATTTCGGTTTCGAACCGCAGCGATCCGAGGCAGGCATGCAGCCAGCGCGCGGCGGATCGCTTGTTGGCCGCACCCGTGACGTTCTCGCACAGCCGCATCAGATGTTCGGCCTCGCACATCACCGTGCTGCACGGCTTGACGAAGGCGGCGACGAAATCCGCAGTGATCAGACTCTTGGAGCGCTCGGTAAAGGCGTCCTGGACTTCTTCGAGGGTCAGCAGCCGACCGGCGGTCGCGGTCAGCGTCATGGCGAGGGCCCTGAGGATGTCGATCTCGCCCTCGGGGTCTGCCGGGCGCAACCGGCGCGGCGAGCGCAGTTCGCGCAGCACCATGCGCGCCAGCACGGCAGACAGCAGCGGATACTCCCCCGCCTGGAGCCGCTCGCCCAGACGACGGGCCGGGCCTTCAATGGTGGGAACAAGAAGACGAAGCCGGTGATCGCGGGCAATCAGGGCCTCGATCTCCGCCGGAGCGACCATGCGCACCACCGCAGCAAGGCTGGCGCCCTGGTCCAGGGACGGTCCGAGAATGTCAGCCAGACTGGTCCTCTGGGCCATCATCTCGCAGAGAATCTGTTCGATGGCGACCATCACAATGGCCCGGGGCGGGCCATCCATCGGCGCCGCAGCGGCGAGATCCATCAGCCGGTCCAGCCGGGCCCGGGGGGTCTTCTGCCCCTTCAGCTGACCTGAAACCACGCCGCCCATGACAAAGGCCCGATCCGATGTTCCCGCCAGTCGATGGGCCACATCCGCCAAGGTCCGGCCCTCCAGCGTCGGAAATTTCTGCGCCCGCCCGGCCGCGACCAGACGTTCGATCACGGAATCGGCCAGCTTCTGATAGTGGCGGATCAGCTCATGGACCGGCTGCCCCACCGCCTGGCTTTCCGGCACCGCCACCTTTTGCACGGCGTGCTGGAGCTCGACGCCCGACGCCTCCAGAACCTCGGCCAGATCGGGGCGGTGTAACAACTCAAAGGCCGTAACGCCGCGTCGGATCAGCCAGTCCTCCAGCACCCGGCCGATCAGATCACGGGCGTGGGGCGCGTAGAAGTCCTGAATGCCGGTACAACGCGGCCCCGCCTCGTCATCCGGTATGACCCGCTTCTGCCGGACCTCGGGCGCGCCCTTGGTCAGGACGGTCAGACTCGAGAACTCCATGGTCTCGGCGTCCAGCGTCTCCTTGGTGACCCGGATCGCGGCCGCGCGGTTGTCCTTGAGGATGTCTTCGGCCGTCTCGATCGCGTGGCTACGGCTCTCTGTCGCCATCAGCAGGGCCCATGGCGCGGGTGCGGTCTTTCGGATGAAGACTTCGTAGTGGACGGGGCCAGCCATGATACACCTGAGGACGCTACAGACGCCCATCATGCCGGACGAGGGCTTAAGGCCGGGTTTCGTTCTGCGGCGGGTCGGAAGCGATCAGGCTCTAGCCGCCTGCCCCGGCGCGCCCTAATGTCACCCTGATTGAATCCGAACGGTTACGCTTCACACGCGTTAGACCGGTCGACGGCGCAACGCGTCGTAGCCTCTGAGGAGTGAATCTTGGCCAACATCACCCTGGTCGATGACGACGAGAACATTGTCGCCTCCGTGTCGCTGGCGCTCGAAAGTCATGGGCACAAGATCACGGCCTACCATGACGGGGCCTCGGGTCTCGAGGCCCTGCTGGCCACCCCGCCCGACCTCGTCATTCTCGACGTCAAGATGCCGCGCATGGACGGCATGGAGGTGCTGCGCAAGCTGCGCCAGACCTCCCAGATCCCGGTGATCATGCTGACCTCCAAGGACGAAGAGATCGACGAGATTCTCGGCTTCAACCTCGGGGCCGACGACTACATCCACAAACCCTTCAGCCAGCGCCTGCTCCTGGAACGCGTCAAGGCACTGCTGCGTCGCGTCGGCATCGGGACGGGCGAGGCGGAGGCCCAGGGCGACGCCGCTGCCCGAGCCATCCGCCGCGGCAAGCTGACCATGGACCCCGCCCGCCACGAGAGCACCTGGGACGGACGCCCCGTCAAGCTGACAGTGACCGAATTCCTGCTGCTCCAGGCCCTGGCCCAGCGCCCCGGGTTTGTGAAGAGCCGCGATAATCTCATGGATGCGGCCTACGACGATCAGGTCTATGTCGACGACCGCACCATCGACAGCCACGTAAAACGCATGCGCAAGAAATTCCGGGTCGTCGATCCCGAGTTCGACGCCATCGAGACCCTGTACGGCGTTGGCTACAGATACCGCGAAAGCTGAGCCCGACGACCGTCGTGAGGGCCGTCCGCGCTCGCGGTTCCGGCCGGTCGGATCGCGTCTTGGCGCCCTGATTCTGGCGCTGAACCTGCTCAGCCTGCTGATCCTGTTCGTCGGGGCCCTGGCCCTGAATGAATGGCGGCGGGGCCTGATCGAGGCGCGCCAGGAATCGCTGATGGCCCAGGCCGAGCTGATGTCCAATGTGCTGGGCGAGCTGGGCATTACCACGGGCGTGCCGACTCCGGCGCTCGACGAATATGAGACCGCCGCCTGGCTGCGGGACAATTTCGTCCCGGTCGGGCAGCGCGCGCGCGTCTTCGATCGCGACGGCCTCCCGGTCGCGGACAGCTATATGGTCACCGAAGCCATCCCCGGGGCGCCGCTGGACCCGGCCCGGCCCGCCGGAACGGCCGAGGCCGAACCCGACCTCGAGGCCGAGGTGGAGGAAGATCGCCGCCTCGAGCAGGCTCGCCTCGAATTGGCGACCGAGATCGAGACCGCCCTGACCGAAGGCCCCCAGGCCAGCGTACGACGGGACGAGAGCGGAAACCGGGTCATCTCGGTCTCTCTGCCCATTCGCCACGTCCGTCAGGAACTGGGCGTGCTGACGCTCGAGGCCGCCGACGTCGATGAGATCCTGGCCGCCCAGCGCGCCGCCCTGATGCCCTTTGCCATCGTGGCCCTGGTGGTGTCGCTGTTCTCCTCCCTGCTGCTCCACCTGTTTGTCGCCCGGCCCGTCATGCGTCTGTCTGCCGCCGCCGACAGCGTGCGCCTGCAACAGACCCGGGCCATCTCCATGCCCGACCTCGAGACCCGCCGCGACGAGATCGGCGACCTGGCCCGCTCGCTGGAGACCATGACCCGCGCCCTGTCGGACCGGATGGAAGCGATCGAGCGGTTCGCCGCCGACGTCTCGCACGAGATCAAGAACCCGCTGACCTCCATCCGCTCGGCGCTGGAGACCCTTCCGCTGGTCAAGGCCGAGGCCCAGCGCGAACGGCTGACCGCCCTGCTGCAACAGGATGTCCGCCGGCTGGACCGCCTGATCACCGACATTTCCAATGCGTCCCGGCTGGATGCGGAACTGGCCCGCGACCGCCCCCGCGCCCTGGATCTCGCCGCCCTGCTGAGCGACATCGTCGACGTCTACCAGACCTCGCCCAAGCCGGGCGACGTCCCCCTTCACCTGTCGATCGAGACCCCCGGGCCCACCCGGATCGTCGGTCGCGACGGGCCGCTGGGGCAGGTGATCCGCAACCTGATCGACAATGCCCGTTCGTTCAGCCCGACGGACGGGTCCGTGCGCCTGACCCTTGAGCGCGCGCCCGAGGGGTCGCAGGACATCCGCATCCGGGTCGAGGATGATGGACCCGGCATCCCGGTCGAGAACCTCGAGACGGTGTTCCAGCGCTTCTACACCTCCCGGCCCAAGGGGACCCAGTTCGGCAACAATTCCGGCCTCGGCCTGTCGATCGTGCGCCAGATCATCGAGGCTCACGGCGGTCAGGTGTGGGCCGAGAACATCATCGACCCCGCCAATCCCGGGCAGATCGCGGGCGCGCGGTTCGTCATCACCCTCACCCCCCTGCCCGCCCGTCCATGACCGGCCCGACACAGATCCAGGCGACCGTCGTGGCCATGCGCCTCGACGGTGGCTGGGCGGGCGTCGCCCTGACCGGCCCGTCCGGCGTGGGAAAGACCAGTCTGGCGCTCAATCTGATGGCCCGGGGCTGGCAGCTGGTGGCCGATGACGCCGCCCTCGTCTGGGCCAGCGGCGGGCACCTCTGGGCCCGGGCGCCCCGCGCGACGTCGGGGCTGATCGAGGCGCGGGGTCTGGGTCTGGTCGCCGTGCCCGGTCGAGACCTCTGTCGCCTCGGACTCGCGGTGGCTCTGGGTCTCGACGAGCCCGAGCGCATGCCCGATCCGGGTCACGAGATCTGGCTGGGCCTGCCGCTTCGCACCATAGCGGTTCAGGCCCGCGCGGTGGCGGCTCCGCACACCGTGACACTGGCGCTGGCCGAGACCATGCGGCGTCCGGTCTCACCTTGACGCTTTAAACCGACGTCAGTTTGGCCTATCAAGCGCGGCTCACGGCCCGGGTCACGACCTCGGCCAGAATGACGCCGGGGATGGGTCCTGTCTTGGTGAAGCCTTCATGATCGGACTGGTGATCGTAACCCACGGCGGCCTGGCCTCGGAATTTCTGGCGGCCATGGAACATGTCGTCGGCCCCCAGCGCGGGGTCGCGGCCATCTGCATCGGCCCGGACGACGACATGGAGCGGCGGCGGCGCGACATCGTCGATGCCGCGGGCGCCGTGAACGACGGGGATGGCGTCATCCTGTTGACCGACATGTTCGGCGGCACGCCCTCCAACCTCGCCATCTCGGTCATGGAAGAGACCCGCGCCGAAGTCATCGCCGGTCTCAACCTCCCCATGCTGATCAAGCTGGCCAGCGTCCGCGCCCGGGAGCCCATGGAGGCCTGTGTCGCCCATGCGCAGGACGCCGGCCGCAAATATATCTCGGTCGCCTCCTGGGTGCTGTCGGGGGAAAAATGAGCGGCGACGAGACCCTTCCGACCGCCTCGACGGTCGTCGACATCTGCAACTCCCGCGGCCTGCACGCCCGCGCCTCGGCCAAATTCGTCAAGCTGGCGTCCGAGTTCGACGCCGATATTCGCGTCACCCGCGACGGCGTCACCGTGAATGCCCTGTCGATCATGGGCCTTCTGACCCTGGGAGCCGGCAACGGCTGCGGCCTGTCCATCGACGCCGAAGGCCCGGACGCCGAGGCCGCCGTGGCCGCCCTCCGCGACCTCGTGGCCCGTCGCTTTGACGAAGACCAGTAGGGCTGCGGCACCGCTGATCCGTCAGCTGGGCCTGCCCGGAGCCGTCGGCCTCGGCCTCGGCTCCATCCTCGGCACCGGCGTCTTCGTCAGCCTCGCGCTTGTGGCCGAGATCAGCGGGGCCCTGCTGCTGCCCGCCATTCTGCTGGCAGCGCTGCTCGCCCTGTTCAACGCCCTCGCCAGTGCCGAGCTCGCGGCGGCCCACCCGGTCAGCGGCGGCGCCTATGAATACGGCCACGTCTGGCTGACGCCTTCGCTGGGCTTTGTCGCCGGCTGGGTCTTCCTGCTGGCCAAGTCCGCCTCGGCGGCCACGGCGGCCCTGGGGGTTTCGGCCTACCTCCGCCACCTGACCGGAGGGGATGCCGACAGTCTGGCCGTGCCGCTGGCGGTCCTGACCAGCCTCGGCGTCACCGCCCTCGTGATTTCGGGCCTCCGGCGATCCAATGCGGTCAACATGGTCATCGTCTCCCTGACCGCGATGGCGCTGATTGCGCTGATCGGAGCCAGCCTTTTGCGCCCCGGACAGCCTGCGATCTCTATCCCGGGCCCCGACGCCGGCATCGACTGGAGCCTCCTCGCCTCGGCCACCGCCCTGATGTTCGTCGCCTATACGGGCTACGGGCGGGTCGCGACCCTGGCCGAAGAGGTCCGCGAGCCTGCGCGGGTCATCCCCCTGGCCATCCTGCTGACCCTGGCGATCTCGGCGGCGCTCTACACTGGCGTCGGCTGGGCGGTTGTTCAGGCCTCAGAGTCCGGCGTGACGCTCAATGCCGCCGGGGGCGCCCCGCTTGAGGCCGTGGCCCGGGCCCTTGAGCGTCCCGGCCTGGCAGCGCTGGTTGCCGTGGGTGCGCTGACGGCCATGCTGGGGGTGCTGCTCAATCTGGTCCTCGGCCTGTCGAGAATTGTGCTGGCCATGGGACGGCGGGGCGACCTGCCCTCCCCCTTCGCCCATGTGGACGCGCGGGGCGTCCCCAGCCCGGCCGTGCTGCTGGTCGGCGCGGGCATCACCGCCCTTGTCCTGATCGGCGATATCCGCCTCGCCTGGACCTTCAGCGCCTTCACCGTCCTCGTCTATTACGCAATCAACAACCTGGCCGCCCTGCGCCTGTCGCAGGCGCAGAGGCTCTATCCGCCCGTCGTGCCGGCCCTTGGGCTGGCCGGTTGTGTGTTTCTGGCGTTTCAGGTGCCATGGCCGGTGTGGGCCACAGGTCTCGCCCTGATCGCGGGCGCCCTCGCTCTTCGCGCCGTGCTCAGCCGCCGACGACCTCGCCGTCTTCCTTGACGAAGCGCGACGGCGGCTGATCCAGCAGCGGCAGAACCCGCTCCGACGGACGGCACAGGGCGGCGCCCTTCGGCGTCACGACGATGGGGCGGTTGACCAGCACCGGATCCTCGATCATCGCCGCCAGCAGGGCCGCGTCGCTGACGTCATCGGCGGTCAGACCGCGCTCCTCGGCCGCGGTGCCCCGCACCCGCAGCAGGCCTTTCAGCCCCTCACCCGTGCGTGCGGCCAGCTCGGTCAGCTGATCAGCGGTCCAGCCAGCCTTCAGATATTCGACCACCTCCGGCTCGACACCCGAGGCGCGGACCATCTCCAGCACATTGCGCGACGTGCCGCATTTCGGGTTGTGATAGACGGTGACGGTCATGACGGCCCTTCGGTCAGGGTCTTTCCGGATGGACGCCTGGTGGAGCCGAGGGGATCGGCTTTGGGCCTGATAGCTCATTTTCATGGCTGGGGTAATTATGAGCCTCACGGTCCTCAGACGGTCCCATTTCACCGTCCTGCACCGTCTTTTCGATGTCGCTCATAATCGCTCTCCAGGGTCGTGGGAGACGATAGAATCCGAGGGGTAGTTGGGCCAGCCCTGGTCGTGATCGTCCCCTCCACGGTGCCCTAGACGGCTTCCTGGCCGTGTTCTGGACCGTGTTCGAGACGATGGATCAGGAGGCTTCGGCGAAGGCCCGGTATACGCTCGCGCGGCTGACACCCACCGCCAGGGCGATCTGGGCAGCCGTTTTTCCCTCTGCCTTGAGACGCAGCACTTCGGGGGTCTTGGCTCGGGCGGTGGGTGCCCGGCCCTTGTAACGCCCTTCCGCTTTCGCTTTGGCAATACCGGCCCGCTGGCGTTCAAGCATTATTTCCCGCTCCCACGTCGATATGGCCCCCATGAGGGACATCAGGAGGTCTGACGTGGGGTCCCCACTCGTGAGGTTGAGTGACAGGATGCGGACCGTCACCCCCTTCTCCCGCAGCTTCGAAACGATACCCAAAAGGTCGGTGACCGATCTGGCCAGCCTATCTGGCTTGGTCACAACGAAGGTGTCGCCGCTCCGAACCCAGTCCAGGGCGGCTTCCAACTCTGGCCGGTGATGCGCGATGGCTGACACGTGCTCGCGGTGGATGCGGGTGCAGCCCGCCTTGGTCAGTTCGATGACCTGATCTTCGAGTCCCGCAATCTGGTCGGTAGTCGAGGTCCTCGCGTATCCGATTATGGCTCCCGATGTCGTCATACAGTTCCTCTCACAGGGTTCTATGACCCTATGAATCCATCTGTCTCAAAACTGCAAACTAATTCGTGTGAGACAGGCCTGGGTGTGATCCCGGATGTCCCACGAGACCGTGGTCCAATGAGGACGAGTCGCCGCCAATAGAGACGATAGCGACGATAGGTGTCGCTGCGTGTTTGGCAGGAAGGGGCCTTCGGCCAGTCAAATTCTTCCCTGCCGTGCAGCCCGGTCGAGTGAACCAAGCCGAAAGACTCTTCGCGTCGGTGGCACATGCGCGCCTGCGCGCCGGGGCCGACGACAAGCGAACAGGTCGGTGAGGCCCGGCCGAGCCGGACTGCCATCATGATCCCGATCAGGCTCCAGCCTCAACCCGATCACATCGAGCCGTCCGGCCCCTGGCCGTCCACCTGCCGCAGAACCCGGCCGACCTCGATCCTCGCCTTTGGCTCCGGGTCTCGGGCCTTCCGGCCCCAGCGGCGAACTTCCCGATTCCGATTCACCGATCTCGTCGTCGGCCATGTCGTCGCCGGTCACCTACGTCCCCCACGACAAACCAAAATTTGTCGCCCTTTGTTCTCCTTAGAAGCACGCGGCGACATTCTCGCCGACCCCGCTATGGCGCGGCATCCAAGCTATCGGCACTATCGGCACCAACGTCAGGGGATGATCGGATGGGCGAACTGCCAAACGGATACGTGCCGATATCGCACGCGGTCTTCGA
>JAHJYN010000183.1 GCA_018826885.1 Alphaproteobacteria bacterium
GAACCTATCGGAACAGCGACAGGACCAGCTGCGGAGTCTGGTTGGCGATGGACAGGGCCTGAACCCCCAGTTGCTGCTTCGTCTGCAGCGCCTGAAGCTTGGCGCTTTCCTTCGCCAGATCGGCATCGACCAGGTTCCCGACCCCCGACTCCAGCGAGTCCGTCAGCTTGCCGACGAACGTCAGATGGGTGGTCAGGGCCTTCGACTTGGTGCCCAGACGCGCGAGCGCGCCAGAGACCGCATCGATGGAGTTGTTGACGGCCGTCAGTGAGGCGGTCGCCTTGGTCAGGGTCTCGATCGACTGCGTGGCGGCCACGGTGACATTGGTGCTTCCGAGCGCCAGCACCTCCGCTCCCACGGTGATGGTGGCGTTGCCTTGCGCATTGGCCAGGGCGTTGAAACCGGTCGCGCCGGTCTTCAGCAGGTTGATCCCGTTGAATTCGGCATTTGCGGTCACAGTCGCGATCTGGTCGCGCAGAGCTTCGAAGTCCTCGTTCAGCGCGGCCCGCGCTGCCGTCTTCAGCGACGCGTCGGTCGCTGCCAGTGCCTTCTCCTTCAACTGCAGCAAGAGGTCAGAGACCGTCTCGCCCGCCGCGATGGCCACATCGACTGCGGCAACGCCACGGTCCAGTGACTGTTTGACCGCCCCCAGGGCCCCGATGTCGGCACGTTGCCCCTGGGCGATCGCCCAGATGGCACCGTTGTCCTTCACGCTGGACACCTTCTTGCCGGTGTTGATCCGGCTTTGGGTGACCGCGAGGTCGGAGTTGGTGGCGTTCAGGTTCTGGAGCGCAATCAGGGCGCCCACGTTCGTATTGACCGAATTGCTCATCGGCGGGTCCTTCCATTCTGGTCGGGTGGGTTAACGGTCTTCTGACCGTCGAACCGGTTCTGGTTCACCCTCGCACAGGCAAGAAAGATGCCGCTGCTGCAAAGCTATCAATGATCTGATTTTACCGTGTTTTTCTGAGCGTCATCGCGCCGCGACCGGCAAGAGCTTCCGGGTCGGGAAAAAACTTCAGGCCGCTTCTGACGCTTGGGGGGCCAGGCCCTGCATGATCATACGGTTGATGTCGATCAGCGGCTCGAAGTCTTCCTCGCCCCGCATGATCTGCGAACTGTGGCGGCTGACGAACAGGCTGATCGAAATGATCTGCGCGCGGAGGGCCTCGCCCATGGCGTTGCCGGGGTCCGAGCAGTCCGTGGCCAGGGCCGACCAGACACGCCGGTTCCAGTCGAGGGCATCGATACGCGTCGCCACATCCGACGGATCGGTCTGGGCGGCATGCATCAGGGCACGGGTCACCTGGCCGAACAGCCGGTACTCCATCTCCCGGGGAGTTTCAGTCCGCGCTGCGGCCTTGCTGTACGCCTGAAGCGACATGACCCAACCTTTGCTCTTCGTAGTCGATCAGTTTGCGCGCCGTCATCAGCGCCTTGTAGTACTCGCGCGCCAGGACGTGGCGGGATGCCGCAACACAGTCGGCCATCGCGTCCGGATTGCGTGTCGCGCTCATGAACTCGCTGACCCGCAGGGTGAATTCGTCATGGAATTTGGCCGCTGCCGCCTCATCCAGATACATCATCATGACGGGGAAATAGATGCGCCGCGCCGGGCTGTTGACCTCGTCGGGCTGCATGATGTCCTTCTCGCGCAGCACGCTGGCCTTGTTCTGGAGAACCAGAACACTGCGGCGATCCCCGTTCTGGACCACGGCTCCGTTCAGCACGAAACGCTCACCCGGCTTCAAGGACAGTTTCAGCGGCATCCGGCGGGCCTCCCCTTAAGTCCCGCCCCTGCGAGCTAGCGCGGCGGTCCCCAAAAGCCTCTAAACAGTCGTGGTTAACCGTGTGTTGTGACAGGGCCGCCAGAGTGCGGGGAATCGCGACGCCTTCGAGGGTATCAGGCCACCATGTCCAATCCTGCACTCGCCACCCAGCCGGATGCCACAGCCCCCATCGCCCACGGCCCGTTCGCCGTGGCCCAGGGCGTGGCCGGGGACGCTGCCTCAACCGACGCGCTGAACCGCCTGTCTCGCAAGCTGGCCGGGCGCACAGGGACCGCGAAGGTCCAGCGCCGGATGGTCGAGCACCTGAAGGCAGCCGTCGCCGCTGTCCGCATGCAGGACTACACCCGCGGCGCCGAGCGCTGCCTCGAGGTCCTGAAGATCGACGAGAAGAGCGGCCTCGCCTGGCACGTCCTCGCGATCTGTCAGGAAAAGTCCGGCCATCTGGCCCAGGCGCTGTCGGCCTATGAGGCTGCCCTCGCCCTGATGCCGGACGAAAACAACATCGCCCACGACCTCAGCCGCCTCGCCCAGCGGCTGGGTCAGCTCGAGATCGCCGAAAAGTTGCTGCGGAAATTCCTCGCGGTCGAGCCCGGCCACATCGACGCCACCAACAACCTTGCCTGCGTCCTGCGCGATGCAAACCGGTATGCCGAAGCTGTGGACGTGCTGCGCGACATGATCCAGGTCGAGCCCGGCTGCGCCCTTCTCTGGAACACGCTTGGCACGGTCCAGAGTGATCAGGGCGACATGGCCACAGCCCTGACCTTCTTTGAAGAGGCCCTGCGCCTCGATCCCGAATTCTCCAAGGCTCGCTACAACCGCGCCAATGTCCGCCAGCCCCTGGGGGATCTGGAGGGAGCTCTGGCGGATATCGAGGCGGCCTTCCCGGGCGCCGAAGCCGGCTATGAGACCGCCATGATGACGATGGCCCGGGCCCTGTTGCGCCTCGGCGCCGGCGACCTTCCCGGCGGCTGGGCCGATTACGAGATCCGGCTCAGCCCCGACATGCCCGAGGCCATGCATGCCGTTCTCGCCCTGCCGCGCTGGGATCCCGAGACCCAGCCCCTCGCAGGCCGACGCATTCTGGTGGTGGGGGAACAGGGCATCGCCGATGAAATGGTCTTTGGCAGCGCCCTGGGCGATCTGATCGAGGCGGTCGGCCCTGAAGGCCAGGTCATCGTTGCCGTAGAGCCGCGGCTGGTCGACCTGTTCCAGCGCAGCTTCCCGCAGGCGATTGTCGGCGGGCATCGCGCGGTAAAAATGGAAGGCCGCCTCTACCGCTACATCCCCTTCATGGAGGGCGAGAACGCGCCGGCGGCCGACGCCTGGGTGCCGATGGCCAGCCTGATGTCCGTCTTCCGGCCGACCGTGGCCGCCTTCCCTGACCGCGCGGGCTATCTGGTCGCCGACCCCGCGCGCGTCGCTCACTGGAAGGCCGAGGTCGAGGCCCTGGGGCCCGGCCTCAAGGTCGGCCTGCACTGGAAGAGTCTGGTTCTGAGCGGCGTTCGCGCCCGCTACTTCTCCAGCTTCGAGCGGTGGAAGCCGGTCCTGAACACGCCCGGCTGCGTCATGGTCAATCTGCAATGCGGGGACGTGAGCGCGGATCTGGCCGCCGCCGAGGCCGCCGGCGTCAAGCTCTGGACGCCACCGATCAACCTCAAGGACGACCTCGAGGACCTGGCCGCCTTGTCGCTGGCCATGGATGTGGTGATCGGACCGGGCATCGCCGGCACCAATATCGCCGCCGCCGTCGGCGCCGGGACCTGGCTGATCTATGCCCCCGACGATTGGCACCTTCTGGGCACCGACCGCTATCCTTTCTACCCGCACATGCGCACCTTCGCCCGCGCCTTCGACGGCTGGGACCAGGCGATCCGGGACGTCGCGGCAGCGCTGGCGGAAAGAGCCTCGGGCTGACGGAACGGGGCTGGCTTGCGTCGCGTTCTCTCCCTGACAGGAGACAGCGATGACAGCCCCCGACAATACCCCTGACGAGCAGGATCAATCCGAGACCTTCGACGAAACCCATATCGACGATGAAGGCGAGGGCGACATCCTCCCGGACCAGGCCGACCCTGTCCTCGACGTCACCCAGATGGAGGGCGACGCCGGGGAGGACGAAGAGGCCGACGACTACGTCCAGACCCTGCAGTCCGTCGACCCCGACGGTCAGGTGGACTCGCGGCCCGATGAGGTTGAACTGGTCTACGACGGCCTGATGCGAAACCGTCGCGGCGCCCAGGCCAGCGCCGCCCATTGGGAGGCCCGGCGGCTCGACGACGACGATATCGAGGCGCTCGGCTATGGCCCCGATGACGACGACGCCCCTCCCCCGAACGACAGGACACCCGCATGACCCACCCGGACAATGACAACCATCCCGGCAAGGACGACAGTGACACCGACGCCCCCTTCGCCCGCAAGGCCGAGCGCGAGACCGGCAAGCCCGACCAGTTGAAGGACAAGGTCTCGAAGTCCGAAAGCCGTCAGGACGCCCTGCAGGACGAGGCGGTCGAGGAGAGCTTCCCGGCCAGCGATCCGCCGACGCCCAAGCAGATCACCTGAACCCTGTTCACCTGATCGTCCATCGGCTACCACCCTTCCGGAAACTCTCCGGAAGGGACTGCCATTCATGAGCCGATTTACGGGCACGCAGCGCTATATCGCCACCGAGGATCTCAAGGTGGCCGTCAACGCCGCTGTGGCACTGGAGCGCCCCCTGCTGGTCAAGGGCGAGCCCGGCACGGGCAAGACCGTCCTGGCCTATGAACTGGCCGAGGCGCTCGATGCGCCTCTGATCACCTGGCACATCAAGTCCACGACCAAGGCCCACAACGGCCTCTATGAATATGACGCCGTCAGCCGCCTGCGCGACAGCCAGCTGGGCGACGAGCGGGTGCACGATGTGCGCAACTATCTGAAGCCCGGCAAGCTGTGGGAGGCCTTCACCGCCCCGAAGCGCCCCGTGCTGCTGATCGACGAGATCGACAAGGCGGACATCGAATTCCCCAACGACCTGCTCCAGGAACTGGATCGCATGGAGTTCTTTGTCCACGAGACGGGCGAGACGATCCGGGCCGAGGCGCGGCCGGTCGTCATCATCACCTCGAACAACGAAAAGGAACTCCCCGACGCCTTCCTGCGGCGCTGTTTCTTCCACTACATCCGCTTTCCCGACGCCGAGACGCTGAAGTCGATCGTCGATGTCCACTTCCCCGACATCAAGCCGCGTCTGGTGTCCGAGGCCCTGCGCACCTTCTACGAAATCCGCGACACGCCGGGCCTCAAGAAAAAGCCCTCGACCTCCGAACTGCTGGACTGGCTGAAGCTGCTGCTGGTCGATGACATCGACCCGGCGACGCTGCGCGAAACCAGTGGCTCGAAGCTTATCCCGCCCCTGCACGGGGCCCTGCTCAAGAATGAACAGGACGTCCATCTGTTCGAGCGCCTCGCCTTCCTCAACCGCCGCGAGGGCGCGCGCCCCGGCGGCTGACGGCGCCTTACCGCGATTTCACTGGATTTCTGGGCCCCGACCCGCAGGATGGGACCGAAGAGGACGTGTTGATGATGCGTACGCCCGCCCTGATCATGAGTAGTCTGCTGGTCGCTTGCACCGGCCTCGCCGCCTGTGGCGACGACTCCATCCGGATCACCACCACCCGTCAGGGCGGCGAGAACAAGGGCGTGCTCAAGGTCGTCCAGACCCTTCAATGCCCCCAGACCCAGGGCAGTCTGACGCGCAAGGGCACGGCCCAGAACGGCGGCACGGTCTGCGTCTATGCGGGGCCGCGCGGATCCGAGGTCACCCTGCATCTCCAGCCGCTGAACGGCGCCAATGTGGAGGATGTGCTCAAGGCCTTCGAGGATCGCCTGTCAGGGGACATGCCCCGGACGGTCGCGGCCATCCAGGCATCGGCCCGGTCTGACACCAGCGGGCCTGCATCCGGATCGGACAGCGCCACAGTCTCGGCCCCCGGCGTCAGCGTCGAGGCCGAGGGTGACACGGCCCAGGTCAAGGTACCCGGCCTGTCGATCAATGCCGACGGTGACCGCGCCAGTATTCGCATCGGCGGCGTGACCATCGACGCCGATGACGGCGCCTCCAGCGTCAATGTCGAAGGCAACGCTGGGGGGGACAGCGTCAACATCCAGGCCGCCGCCGACGGCGCACTGATCCGCACCCGGGCGGCCGGCGACGCCACCCGCGCGACCTGGCTGGTTACCGATGGCCAGACCGAGGGGCAGGGCTGGCGGCTGGTGGGATACGAGGCCCGTGGCCCCGCCGGTGGCCCCCTGGTGATCGCTGTTTTCAGGGCCAAGGAAACCGACAAGGACCCCCTGATGGACGACGCCCGCGCCCTCCTGACCCTCAACGTCGGCGAATAGGCCAAATCTACCCGGCCCCTTGATCCGAGGCTCAGGATCGGTCACCTGACCGCCTGATCAAAGGAACCCACTTGGCTGACCGCTCTCCCTCTTCCCGCGCGCCCCGGGCCTGGCAACGCATGTTGTCGGGGCGACGCCTTGACCTGCTCGACCCCTCGCCGTTCGACATCGAGATCGAGGACATTGCCCACGGCCTGGCCCGCGTCGCCCGCTGGAACGGCCAGACGGTCGGCGACCACGCCTTTTCGGTCGCCCAGCACAGTGTGGTTGTCCAGGAGATCGTGGCCCACATCCAGCCCGACATCGAGCCCCGGTGGCTGCTCGCCGCCCTGCTCCATGACGCCTCGGAATATGTGATCGGCGACATGATCTCGCCGTTCAAATCGGCACTCGGCGTGAACTACAAGGACTTCGAAAGCCGTCTGGAGACCGCCATCCACGTGCGGTTCGGCCTGCCTGCCAAAACGCCGCGCGCGATCAAGACCCTCATCAAGACCGCCGACAAGGCCTGCGCCTTTTTCGAGGCCACCCAGTTGGCCGGCTTCAGCAAGACCGAGGCGCTCGGCTTCTTCGGACGCCCCCCCGTCGGCTATGAGCTGGAGATCCGGCCCGAACCTGCCTCGATCGCCCAGGCGCGCTACATGGATCGCTACCACGCCCTGATCGCGGCCCGCGATGCCGCCGCCGCACCCAAGGCGACAGCGTGGACGCCGAGGGCGCCGCGTCGCGCCGCCGGGCGCCGGGGCTGACCATGGCCGACTCCGCCCCCCCGACCGGGATCCGCATCGGCCTTTCGGCTGTGGTGATCGGGCTACGGCTGGGCGAGGCGGTCGTTCTCACGACACGGGCCGAGGACGGCAGTGCCGCCCTGCCCTTCGGCCCCTTCGACCCGATGCGGGATCGCACCTTTGAACTGGCGCTGAGAGCCTTTGTCACGGCTCAGACCGGCTTTCGCCCCGGCTATGTCGAACAGCTCTACACCTTCGGCGACCTTGGCCGCGCCTCGCCCCGCGCCACGCCGGGTCCCGAGCGGTTGCGCGAGGTCTCGGTCGGCTATCTGGCCCTGACCGCCGACGCGACAGACACGGCCGCTATTGTCCGGCCCGGGGGCGAGGCCCGCTGGCAGCCCGTGCTCGACTTTTTTCCATGGGAGGATCACCGACAGGGGCGCCCTCCGGCGCTCGGCCCGCTGGACCACGCCCTGGGCACATGGGTCGAAGCCGACCCCCGCCGCCGCGCCCGTGTCGACGCCCTGTTCGCCCCGCAACCGGACCAGCGCTGGAGCGACAGCCGCGTGCTGGAACGCTACGAACTGCTCTATGAGGCCGGATTGGTTCAGGAGGCAGCGCGCGACGCCGACCGCGACCGGCCGGCCCTGCCGTCGGGCGCACCGATGGCCTCGGATCATCGCCGCATCCTCGCCACCGGCCTCGGCCGGCTGCGCAGCAAGCTGCGCTACCGCCCCGTCCTGTTTGACCTTGTGCCGCCCACCTTCACCCTCTCGGACCTGCAGCGCGGCGCCGAGGCCATCACCGGCATCACCCTGCACAAGCAGAATTTTCGCAGGGGCGTCGAGCGAACCGGTCTGGTCAGCCCGACGGGCCGGTTCAGCACCGGTACCGGCGGCCGCCCGGCCGAACTGTTCACCCGCAGCGCCGCCGATCCGCTGGACGGCCAGACCCTCGGCACGCCCCTCCCCGCCCTGCGCTGAAATCGCGGCCCTGCCCCCTTGCGGCGCCGTGCCGGTGCGACTAGAGAAGCCGTCCGTTCGACCAGAATACGACGGCCCCGCGGAGAGGTGGCAGAGTGGTTGAATGTACCGCACTCGAAATGCGGCGTGCCTTTACGGGTACCGGGGGTTCGAATCCCCCCCTCTCCGCCACTTCCTTCATGCGTCGACGGCTACGGCCTGACCAGGAGACTGACGACAAGTTTGCGCTAGACTGCCCGCACCATTGCGGTGCCTCAGGCGCTGCATTAGTCATGCGACAGGGTGCTGAAAGACGACCATGGCCGGAGCGACCATCTACGACGTTGCCGCCCGGGCAGGCGTCTCGATCAAGACCGTATCGCGCGTAGTCAACCGGGAAGCGAACGTCAGCCGGGCCATGCGCGAGCGGGTCGAGGAAGCCGTCGTCGCCCTGGGCTATCGACGCAGCCTGTCGGCGCGCGCCTTGGCGGGCTCGAACTCAACGATCATCGCCGCCCTCGTCGACGCCGGTCTGACCATCGAACACTGGAAGAGCGGACGCGGCAATGACTACCTCAGCCGGCTGGAGCTGGGCGCCCTGATGGAATGCCGGCGGGCCGAGTATCATCTGATGGTCGAACTCGTCGATCATGGCTCGGAAAACCTCGAGCGTGACATGCTGGCGCTGCTGGGGTCGATCCGCCCGGCAGGTGTGCTTCTCACACCTCCCAACTCCGATCACGCCCTGGTTCTGGACATTCTGGATGCCGCGGGCGTGGCCTATGCCCGTATCAGTCCGGAAATGGATCTGGGACGGGGCGTCTCGGTCCGGATGGACGAGCGGCAGGCCGCTTTTGACATGACCCGGCACCTGATCGAACTCGGACATCGACGTATTGCGCACATTTCCGGGCCGGCGACCTATGCCGCCAGCCGCTTGCGCCGGGAAGGCTATGAACAGGCCTTGACCGAGGCCGGCCTGCCCCAGACCCCCTCCCTGATGATCGAGGGGGACTTTACCTTTGCCTCGGGAATCACCGGCGTTGAACGGCTGCTGGCCGGCGAGCGTCCGACAGCAATCTTTGCCGCCAATGACGATATGGCGCTCGGCGTGCTGCAGGGTGCCGCTGCGGCGGGCCTCTCCGTGCCGTCCGATCTTTCCGTCGCCGGATTCGACGATACGCCCAGCGCGCTGTTCAGCACCCCACCCCTGACGACCATCCGCCAGCCGGTGGCCGAGATGGCGGCGGAGGCAACCCGCCGCCTGCTGCCGGCGGCGGGGCAGGACGAACCCGAGGCCGAGGGTCCGGTCGTCGTCGTCCCGTACTATCTCGTGGTGCGAGGTTCGACCGCCGTTTGCCCCTGACGGGTTGACAGCGCTGTCAGGTTCACGCGAATGTGCGCCCCGGAGCGGTGATCAGATCGCACGGAGGGGGAAGCGGCGCGTGGACATCGCTCCGTGACTGCAGTGCCCTTTTGAGCGTCCGAAGACCGGGTTCAGAGCCATCTCCTCCTGAAAGCCTGGCGGCGGCGGGCAACCGTCGCCGCCCCTGTTTCGATGCCGAGGCCCCTTCATGCGTGTTGCCGTTTCCGCCCTGGTTCTCCTGATGGCGCTTGGCCAGCCCGCCCTGGCCCAGCTCGCCGTTCCCGTCGACCCGGAAGCCGCCCGCGCGGATCCTGCAAACTGGCCGCGATCGGCCTCCCCTGCGGCCTTGACCGACGCCGAGACCGAGGCCTTCGTCGAAGACCTGCTGGGGCGGATGACGGTCGAGGAAAAGGTCGGCCAGCTGATTCAGGCCGACATCGCCTCGATCACCCCCGAAGACCTGCTGACCTACCCCATCGGATCCATTCTCGCTGGCGGCAACTCTTCACCGGGCGGCAATGAGCGCGCCTCGGCCCAGGAGTGGGTTGATCTGGCCCGGAACTTCCGCACGGCCAACATTGCGCGGGGCGGGACGGTGGTGCCGCTGATCTTCGGGATCGATGCCGTTCACGGCCACAACAATGTGGTGGGCGCGACGCTGTTTCCGCACAACGTCGGCCTGGGCGCCGCGCGGGACCCCGATCTGATCCACCGGATCGGCGAGGCCACGGCCCTGGAGGTTGCGGCCACGGGTGCGGACTGGACCTTCGGGCCCACACTGGCCGTCCCGCGCGACGACCGCTGGGGCCGGGGTTACGAAGGCTATGGAGAGCACCCCGAGATCGCCCGGAGCTACGCCGGTCCGATGACCCTGGGGCTGCAAGGCCCGCTGAGCGCCGACGGACCGATCGCCTATGGTCGCATCGCCGGATCGGCCAAGCATTTCCTCGCCGACGGCGGCACGGTCGGCGGCAAGGACCAGGGCGACTTCGTCGGGACCGAGCGCGAACTGATCGACATCCACCTCAGCGGCTATCCGCAGGCGATCGACGCAGGTGTGCTGTCGATCATGATCAGCTTCTCCAGCTGGCAAGGCGTCAAACACTCCGGCAACGCCAGCATCCTGCGCGATGTGCTGTATGGACCGCTGGGCTTCACCGGCTTCACCGTCTCGGACTGGAATGCGCACGGGCAGATTCCCGGCTGCTCCAACGAGAGCTGCCCCCAGGCCATCAACGCCGGTATCGACATGCTGATGGCCCCGGACAGCTGGAAGCCGCTGTACGAGAACACCCTCGCCCAGGTGCGGTCGGGAGAAATCCCGATGGCGCGGGTCGACGAGGCCGTCCGTCGCATCCTGCGGGCCAAGGTCAAGGCTGGCCTCTTCCGGACGGAACGCCCGGTCGAGGGCCAGCTCGAACACCTGGGCTCGCCTGAACACCGGGCCCTGGCGCGAGAGGCCGTGCGCAAATCCCTCGTACTGCTGAAGAACGATGGGGTCCTGCCGATCCGTTCGGGCGCGAATGTGCTGGTCGTCGGGGCTGCGGCCGACGACATCGGCCAGGCGGCCGGTGGCTGGACCCTGACCTGGCAGGGCACGGGCAATACCAATGCCGATTTCCCCAACGCCCAGTCGATCTGGAGCGGCCTCGACGAAGCGGTGCGCGCCAGCGGAGGCACGGCGACCCTGAGTGTGGATGGCACCTGGTCGACGCGGCCCGACGTGGCCATCGTGGTGTTCGGGGAGACGCCCTACGCCGAGTTCCAGGGCGACCTGAGCCACGTTGATTTCCAGCCGGAACAGCCCCTGGCCATGCTGCGGCGGCTGCAGGCTGCGGGCATTCCGACGGTCGCCGTCTTCCTCTCCGGCCGCCCGATGTGGGTCAATCCCGAGCTGAACGCCTCCAACGCCTTCGTGGCCGCATGGCTGCCGGGCACCGAGGGCGGGGGCGTCGCCGACGTGCTGGTCGGCGGCCCCGATGGCACGCCGCGCCATGACTTCACCGGGCGGCTGAGCTTCTCATGGCCCCGGGACGCGACGGGGACTCCTCTCAATGTGGGCGACGAGAACTACGATCCCCTGTTCGCCTATGGCTACGGTCTGAGCTATGCGGCGCCCGGAGCGGTCGGTCCCGTATCGGAGGAAAGCGGCGTCGCCGCGAACGTCTCCAGCGTCGCCGACTATCTGGTTGACGGGCGTGTCGTCGAGCCGTGGTCGCTTGCTCTCGAAGACGCCGGAGGCCAGACGCGGGCAGGAGCCGAGGCCAGCATCGCCAGCCCGCGCGGCGCGGTCACCGTGGCCGTGGTCGATGATCTGGCCCAGGAAAGCGGACGGCGCCTGACCTTCGCCGGTGCCCCGCGTCAGCTGGCCCTGATCTGGGGGACCCCTGTCGATCTGAGCCGGCAGGCTAACGGCGAGATGGCGCTCAGCTTCCGCTATCGCGTTGACGCCGCACCGACGGATCGGGTGACCCTCTCGGCGGGGGCCGCCGATCCGGCCCGACTGGGCAGCCTCGACCTGACCCCGTATCTGACCGAAGGGCCGGTGGGCCAGTGGCGTACGATCAAGATCCGACTGTCCTGCTTCGGCGACGCCGGGGGGGATCTGACCGCGCTGGAGCGCCCGTTCCAGCTGTCGACGCCGGGACAGTTGACCCTGTCGGTGTCGGAGATCCGCCTCGCGTCCAACGAGGGCGATGCGGTCTGCCCGTCAGAGTGACGCCGGGCAGTACTGTCTGAGGAAGGCCTCATGGTCGGGCATGGCACTGGCCGTGCGGGCGATGATGTGTCGTATGCCCGCCAGCCGGTTGCGCACCAGATCGGCCGGCAGGGCGTCGGCCATCGGATCCCGGGACCGGGGCTGGACATTCTGACCCAGCAGGACGGCCAGCCAGCTATCGGCCGCAAACAGCTCATCGTCGAGCCGGAAAACCCGCCCCGTGGCGCGGAACAGATCCATGCGGGCCTGAAGACTGTCCGGAACCGCCATCGCTGCGACGTACCGCCAGAAGGCCGTGTCGTCCCGTCGCGTGGCCTTGTAGTGCAGGATAATGAAGTCGCGCACCTGCTCGAACTGCTGCTGCATCATGCGATTGTATTCGGTCGCCAGCAGGGGCTCGAAATCCCGATCGGGGAACAGCGCCAGCAGACGCGAGATCCCGGCCTGGATCAGATGGATGCTGGTAGACTCCAGTGGCTCCAGAAAGCCTGACGACAGGCCCAGGGCGACCACATTGCCGACCCATTGGCTGCGCCGCCGCCCCGCCGTGAACCGCAGCGCCCGTGGCTCGGCGAGGGGCTCGCCCTCAAGGCCTTTCATCAGGGTTTCGAGCGCCGACTCCTCGGTGGTGAAGCCAGAGGCATGGACATAGCCGTTGCCGGTCCGGTGCTGCAGCGGGATCCGCCAAGTCCAGCCGGCGTCACGGGCTGTGGATCGTGTGTAGGGCGTCAACGGGCCGACATTGCGCGTCGGCACCGCGAGGGCCCGGTCGCAGGGCAGCCAGTGGCTCCAGTCCTCATAGCCGGCCTGCATCGCTCCCTCGATCAGCAGGCCCTGGAACCCCGAGCAGTCGATGAACAGGTCGGCTTCGAGCGCGCGCCCGTCGTCCGTCCGGACGGCAGAGACATGTCCCGTGTCCGCGTCACGCATGACATCGGCGATGCGACCCTCGTGCCGGGTCACCCCCCGGCTTTCGGCGATCGCCCGCAGGAAGCGGGCATAAAGACCGGCATCGAAATGATAGGCGTACTTCAGGCTGGACAGCACGGTACGTGGGTCCGGAGACGGCAGGCACATCCGGTTGGCGAGGGCCGCGACCGTGGACAGATTGTAGTGGGCCAGGTCGCCGCCAAAGCCCTCCGCCTTCGCCCTCAGCCAGACCTGGGCGAACGGGACCGATTCGACATCCATGCCGATCGCCCCGAACGGATGGACATAGCGGTCGCCGAGAGCGCCCCAGTCGACAAACTCGATGCCCAGCTTGAAGGAAGCCCCCGTACGTCGCATGAACTCGGCTTCGTCGATCCCCACCAAGGCGTTGAACGCGAGGATCGGCGGTATGGTCGCCTCCCCCACCCCAACAGTCCCGATCTGGTCCGATTCGATCAGGGACACCTCGGTCACACCATTGCCGGCAACGCGCGCCAGAGCGACGGCGGCCATCCAGCCGGCGGTACCGCCGCCGACGATCAGAATGCGCCGGAGGGGACGTCGCGCCGCCGCTGCAGCCGGGGGAATCGGGGTCATCTGGGTCCTGGGGCAGGGCGCGGAAGGGCGCGTTGATCTTATCCAAGCTGCATGATAGTGTCACGAAATGACAGCGCTGTCAGACTGTCGATGAATACATACTCCGAGGGGGGAAATCGTGGCTGTTACCCAAATGGGCGAAGGCGCCCCTGTGCGTGGAAGTCTGTCCGTCTTGCTCTGCGGCGCTTCGGGTCTGGCGCTGAGCGCGGTGTTGCTGGTGACCCCGGCGAAGGCGCAGGACGCCGCCGGACAGGAGCCCGAGGCGACCGTGGTCGACGAGATTATCGTCACCGGTATCCGCTCCAGCCTGCGCAACGCCCAGAGCATCAAGCAGGACTCTGATGTCTTCGTCGACGCGATCAGCGCCGAGGACATTGGTGCCCTTCCCGACCGGTCGGTGACCGAAGCGCTGCAACGCGTGCCGGGCGTGTCCATCAGCCGCTTCGCCGGCGCCAACGATCCGGATCACTTCTCGGTCGAGGGGTCCGGCGTTGTGGTCCGCGGCCTGACCTTCGTCCGTTCGGAGCTGAACGGTCGCGACACCTTCTCGGCCAACAACGGGCGCGATCTGTCCTTCGCCGACGTGCCGCCCGAGCTGCTGGGCAGCGTCGAGGTGTTCAAGAACGTCTCCGCCGACATGATCGAGGGCGGCATCGCCGGCACGGTCAACCTGAATACGCGCCGCCCCTTCGACAGCCCCGGCCGGCTGATGGCCCTGTCGGTGGAGGGTAACTACGGCGACCTGGAGCAGAAGCTCACCCCCACGGTGTCGGCCCTGATCAGCGATCGCTGGGACACCGAGGCAGGCCAGTTCGGCTTTATGCTCAGCGGCGTCTATTCCCAGCTCCAGTCGCGGTCCGACGGGCTCCAGTCGCTGAACTACCGGCTCGATCAGTCGACCGGCAGCGATCTGTGGACCCCCTCGGGCCTGGCATTCAGGACCCAGTCCTTCGACCGCGAGCGCACGGGTCTGGCGGCGGCGGGCCAGTGGCGCTCGAACGACCGCACCATGGAGGCGACCATCCAGTACCTGCGGTCCGAGTCGACCCAGGCCTGGACGGAGAATGCGATCGAAACCATCGTCGACGACACGGGCAATCGCGTGCCCATTCCGGGCACCACCTGGGAGTATGACGACGACGGGATCTTCACCAGCGGGATCATCACCTCGAACGCCGGCTGGCGCTCGGCCGATCCTTCCGTGCCGCTCGAAGGGATCCAGCACAGCTTCGTCAAACGTGGCGTCGATCAGCGCTACGTCACCAGCGATCTCGGCTTCAATCTGAAATGGTCGCCGACCGATCGCCTGCGCCTGAATTTCGACGGTCAGTACGTGGAGTCGACGGTCCAGAACACGGACTTCCAGATCGCCAACTCCTTCTTCGCCGTCGACGTTATCGACCTGACCGGCGACACGCCGACCCTCGGCCTGCTGCCGCCCAACGCCGGTGGCACGGGCGATATCGGCGCCTTCCTCGCGGACCCGTCGAACTACTACTGGCGCAACGCCATGGATCACAAGGAAGACAGCGAGGGCGATGAGTATGCCTTCCGGGCCGACGCCGAATACGATCTCGACGCGGGCTGGCTGGACTCGGTCAAGGTAGGTGCGCGGTACGCCGAGCGCGACCAGACCACACGGAACTCCCTGTACAACTGGGGAGTCCTGTCCGAGGTCTGGAACGGCGCCACCGGGCCGGTCTGGCTGGACCTGGGCAGCGTCGGTACGCCGCGCCTCACGGGCGGGCTGGCCAATGCCGGACTGTTCAACTTCTCGGCCATGGGCGTGCCGGTCTCGGCCTTTGGCTATGCTGGCAATCCCGGCAGCGACTATGACGCCGCTGTCGCCTTCGCACTCGGCATCAACCAGATCTGGGGCGGTGGCGGATGGGTCCCGCTGAGCATGCGGTCCAATGTCATTCCGGGCACGGATTATACGCCCGGCGAAATCAATGCGACCAACGAACAGACCCAGGCGGCCTACGCCCTGATCAAGTTCAGCAATGATGCTGACCCCATCTGGGGCGAGAGCATCTCGATCAGCGGCAATGTCGGCATCCGCTATGTCGAGACGACGATCACGGCAGAGGGCGCACTCGCCTTCCCGACGCAGGCCCAGGTCTTCTCGGGTGACTGTAGCGCCCCGCCGGCGCCGGGAGGCTCCATTCCCGCCTTCTGCCTGCTGACCCCGGCCGAGCAGGCCCGGGCGCTCGCCTTCGCGACGGGTGCCTCCATCCCCAACAATGCCGAGAACACCTACGACAACTGGCTGCCCAGCGTGAACATCAAGGTCGGACTGACCCCCGACTTCCTGCTGCGGTTCGGCTATACCGAAGCGATCCGGCGGTCCGATCTCGGCCTGACGCGCAATCAGCTGCAGATCACGCCGCGCGTCGTCAACAACCAGTTCCTCGGTTTCGAGGCCCAGGCCGGCAACACCTTCCTCGAACCCATCCGGTCCCGGCAGTTCGACCTTTCGGCAGAGTGGTATTTCGCGCCGACCGGCTCGCTGACGCTGTCCCTGTTCCACAAGTCGCTGGAAGGCGTGATCACCAACGGCTTCTACGACCGTACCCTGACGAACGGCGGGGAGACCTACGACGTCTATGTGCGGGGCCCCACGAACGCCACCGAGGACGGGGAAATCCAGGGCTTCGAATTGGCCTATCAGCAGTTCTATGACTTCCTGCCCGGCTGGTGGTCCGGCTTCGGTATCCAGGCCAACTACACCTATATCGACAGTTCGGGCGTGCCCCAGGAGAACCTGCAGGCCGACAAGGCCAATCCTGGTGGTTCCGAGCCGGCCATCGACACCAGCCTGCTGCCACTGGAGTCGCTGTCGGAGCACAACTTCAACTTCGCCGCCATCTACGAGAACGACACGATCTCGGCCCGTCTCGCCTACAACTGGCGGTCCGAATATGTGCTGACGACGCGCGACGAAATCGTCCCGTTCGCCCCGATCTATTCGGACGATACGGGCCAGCTGGACGCCTCGTTCTTCTACACGGTCAACCCCACCTTCAAGGTCGGGGTCCAGGGGGTGAACCTGCTGGATGAAACGACCCGGACCTTCCAGGTGCTGGACGACCAACTGCTGCTGGCGCCGCGGTCCTGGTTCAAGAACGACCGTCGCTTCTCCTTCGTCGTCCGGGCGACGTTCTAGAGCGTTGGCGGGGCGCGCCGGCCTTCACGGCTGGCCGCCCCGCAGTCGTCTCTCGGGTGTCAGCGTCTGGTCAGGGCGCCGAGCAGGAAGGCCTTCAGGGTCCGGGCCGTCTCCGCGCTGAGCGGGCCCTGAATACCGTGGGCGTGGCTCGGCAGATGCACCGGCGGCACGGCGTCGGGGCCGAAGACAAAGTGCTCAAACATCGCCCGCCACGCCGCGCGCGTCGGCTCCGGCAGGGCGCGGACCGCCAGCATGGCATGCACCAGGGCCTCAAAACCCGAGCCCGCCAGCGGATGGCTATCCCACCAATAGTTCACCAGCACATTGAACCGCTCTGACGCGCGCACGTGATGCCACCACAGCGGCGGGATATAAATCGCATCGCCGGGCTCAAGCTCTGCGCTGACGGCCGCCGCTGCCGCATCCACAAACCGCGGATAGGCCTGGGCGTCGACGGCGCCCGGCCGCACCATGCTGACGGGCTGGCCTGCAAGCGTGTGTTCCAGCGGTCCCGGGTAGAGATTGCCCGTCTGGTCAGGCGGAAACAGCGTGAAGCGACGGCGGCCCGCCACAACGCAGGCCAGGTTCTCGGAAGCGTCGAAATGCGTTTGCACCTCGACGGCATTGCCCAGCCACAAGCGCGGAACGGCCGTCTCCGGCACGCCCGGCGGTGGATTGGCGCTCGAGAACTCCGGCAATCCCACCGGCAGCGGCGCCGCGCCCATGTAGAGGGCCGGAGCGCCGTCGACAGGGGCCGCCAGCAGATCGGCCACCATTGCTGACACTGTGATCGGTTCGCGAACAAAGTTGTGGCCGCGCAAATCGGGGCCATAGAAAAAATGCCCGCCGGCCCCGGGAGGTGCCCGCATGCGTGTGCTGGACGCCCCGGAATCCATGCCGGTCAGATAGGCGGCAATCTCGCTGTCCCCGCGGCGCGCGGTCTCGACGGCCGGCCAATGCGCGACATGGCCCCGGAGCACGACCGGTTGGCCGGACGCCCGCGCATGGGCGAGGGCCGAAACGGCGTCTGATGGATTCACCTCAATCATGCAATGTGCCTTGACAGCGCTGTCTTTGAACGGCGCACTATGCCCCGGGAGCCCCGCGCTAGACAGGGACCGGGAGGCGAAAGTTTGGAAATGAGCGGTGCGACATTGCCTAGCGATACCGCAGCGATGACAGTGGTCGCCGCGATGCCCCCAGATCACATCCCAAAGTCACCTGCCGGTGCGGTAGGCGGAGGGTTCATCGCCCTCTACACCCTGGCCCAGATCGGGGCCTTCATCGCCTTCATCCCGATGCTCAACCTCCTTCTGCCCTTGAAGGCCGAGGCTGTGGATCTGTCCGGAAAGGCCATTCTGCTCAGCCAGGTCACCGTCCTCGGGGCCATCGTCGCCGGGTTCGCGAACCTGGCAGCGGGTATTCTCAGCGACGCGACGCGAGGCCGGTGGGGGCGCCGTCGGCCCTGGATCGCGGGCGGGGCGGTGGCCGTCGCCGGAGCCCACGGCCTCGTCTATCTGGCGGACGGACTCTGGAGCCTCATCGCCGCGGTCGTGGCGTTTCAGGTGGCGCTCAATCTGATGTTTGGCCCGCTCAATGCCGTGCTCGCCGATCGCGTGCCGGACCGGCAGAAGGGCACAGTATCCGCGCTCCAGGGCCTGGCGCTTCCGGCGGCAGGGCTGTTTTCAGCCGTGGTTCTGGCCATGGCCCTCGGGGGGCTCGCGGAGCGGTTCCTGATCACGGCGCTGGCCGTTCCACTGCTGGTCCTCCCCTTCGCCCTTCTGGTGCCCGACCGTAGTGAGGCAGGGCTTCCCGTCGCGCGGCCCCGGCTGAGTCTGCGGGTCCTGGCCGATCGGGACTTCCGGCTGGCATTCACCTCCCGCCTGCTGGTGCAGGTCAGCATCACCCTCAATGTCCTGTATCTTCTGTTTTACCTTCAGGACGTGGCAACCCTCCCGGACCTTTCCGCCACCGCCGCAGAAACGGCCTTCGGCTGGCTCCTGACCGCCGGAACCCTGGGCGGACTGATCTTCGGTTTCGTCGGCGGCATTTTGTCGGACCGCACGCGGCGACGCCGGCTACTGGTGATGAGCGGCGGCCTGCTGATGGCCGTGGGCGCCGGCCTGATGGTGGCACAGCCGGTGTGGCCCGGGCCCCTGCTGGCCCAGATCGTGTTCGGCATAGGCCTCGGCCTCTATTCGACCGTCGACATCGCTCTCGTGGCGGAGGTGCTGCCCGATCGGTCGAGCGCGGGCCGGGACCTCGGCGTCATGAACCTGGCCATCACCATGCCTCAGATCGCCGCCCCCCTGATTGGCCTGGGCGTGCTCCTCGCTTTCGGCGGCGAGCTCCGATGGGTCTTCGCGATCTCGGCGGCCTTCGCACTTGTGGGCGCAATCGCGGTCATGGGCATCCGGAGAGTCCGATGACCGGCCGGAGCATACGGCGTGTGGTGATCGTCGGCGGCGGTACGGCGGGCTGGATGACGGCGGCGGCGCTGGCCCGCCTGGTCAAGACCCCGGACGTGTCGATCCAGTTGATCGAGTCGGCGGAAATCGGAACGGTGGGCGTCGGGGAGTCGACCCTGCCCCACATTCGCGCCTTCAACGAGCGCCTTGGGATCGACGAGGCCGCCTTCATGAAGGCCACCCGGGCGACGTTCAAACTGGGGATCCAGTTCGAGGACTGGGGCCGCATCGGCGATCGCTACATTCACCCCTTCGGCGACTACGGTATGCCGGGTGGCGATGCGCCCTTCCATCACTACTGGCTCAAGGCGAGCGCTGAAGGCGACGTCGGACCGATCGACGACTATTCCCTGCCCGTCGTTGCCGCGCGGGAAGGACGGTTCGCGCCGCCGTCCGACAACGCCCGTTCCCTGATGTCGACCTATGGCTATGCCTATCAGCTGGACGCCTCTCTCTACGCCCGGTTCCTGCGTACCCTGTCCGAGGCGGAAGGCGTGGAGCGCCTGGAGGGCCGGATCGTCGACACTCGACGCGACCCGGAAAACGGTCTGATCACGGGCGTAGAAATGGAGAACGGTTCGATTGTCGAAGGGGACCTGTTCGTCGACTGCTCCGGCTTCCGTGGCCTGCTGATCGAACAGGTGATGGGGGCAGGCTTTCGCGACTGGTCCCACTGGTTACCCTGCGACCGTGCGGTCGCCATGCCGTGTGCCACCGACCAGGCCACCGTTCCCTACACACGCGCCCGCGCGCTTGAGGCAGGCTGGCAATTCCGCATCCCGCTCCAGCACCGGGTCGGCAACGGCTACGTCTACTGCAGCGCCTTTCTGGACCCGGATGCCGCGACCGAGCGCCTGACCGGCCTGCTGGAAGGCGAGGCCCTGAATACGCCTAACCATCTCCGCTTCACCGCCGGGCAGCGGCGACAGACGTGGATCGGCAACTGCGTCGCCATCGGCCTCTCGGGCGGCTTCATCGAACCCCTGGAGTCGACCAGCATCTATCTGATCCAGCAGGGCATCACACAGCTGATCGCCCTGTGGCCCGATCGCGACTTCGCCCCCCGGGCCATCGACGAATACAATCGCTGGATGGATCTGGAGTTCGAGCGGATCCGCGACTTCATCATCCTGCACTATTGCGCCACGGAACGGGACGACTCCGAGCTGTGGAATCACGTCCGCACCATGCCTCTGCCCGACAGCCTGTCGGCGAAGCTGGCGTTGTGGCGCGAGGGCGGCGTGGTGCAGGAGTACCGCGACGGCCTGTTCCTGCATCCCAGCTGGGTGGCCGTGTATCTCGGACAGAGAATGCGGCCGGCGCGCTGGCATCCACTGGCCGACCGTCGCGAGACGGCCCAGCTCCTGCCCGCCCTCGCCCGTCTGCGCCAGACCGTCGCCTCGGCCGCCGCGCGTCTGCCATCCCAGGACGCCTACATTGCCGGCTATTGCGACTGGCGCACCCAGGAGGCTTCATGAGCCCGCCCCCCTCCGGTCACCCGGCCCGTATCCGCAGCGTCTGCATCGTCGGGGGCGGCACCGCCGGCTGGATGACGGCTGCGGCCCTCGCCAAGGTACTCGGCCCCCACTACGCCGAGATCACCCTGGTCGAATCCGATGAGATCGGCATCGTCGGCGTCGGCGAGGCGACCATTCCCCAGATCCGCCTGTTCAATCAGATGCTGGGCCTCGACGACGACGACTTCGTGCGCCGCACCCACGGCAGCTTCAAGCTGGGGATCCAGTTTGTCGACTGGGGCAAGCCGGGCGACCGCTACATCCACCCCTTCGGCCGCTACGGCATCGACATGGCGGGCGTGTCCTTCCACGCCTTCTATCTCAAGGGGCGGATGCTGGGCGAGACGCATGATCTGGCGCGCTATTCGCTCGAGGCCTCGGCAGCCCAGGCCAACCGCTTCATGCGGTCCATCGACGCCGGCAAGTCACCGCTGTCCAACGTCGCCTATGCCTATCATTTCGACGCAGGCCTCTATGCCCGCTATCTGCGCGAATATGCCGAGGCGCGAGGCGTGCGGCGCGTCGAGGGGCGCATCGTCAACGTCGCGATGCGCCCCGCCGACGGCTTTGTCGAGAGTATCGCCCTGCAGGATGACCGCCGCATCGCGGCCGACCTGTTCATCGACTGCTCCGGCTTCCGCGGCCTGCTGATCGAACAGGCCCTGCAGACCGGTTACGAGGATTGGTCGCGCTGGCTGCCGTGCGACCGGGCCCTGGCCGTGCCCTGCGAGAGCGCGGGCGCGCTGACGCCCTACACCCGCTCCACAGCCCGCGACGCCGGCTGGCAGTGGCGTATCCCGCTGCAGCACCGGATCGGCAATGGCTATGTCTATTGCAGCGGCCACCTGTCGGATGATGAGGCCGCGCGGACCCTGCTGGCCAATCTGGACGGCAAGCCGCTGGCCGATCCCCGCCCGATCCGCTTCACGACCGGGCGTCGCAAGGCATTCTGGAACCGCAATGTGGTCGCCCTCGGTCTGGCGTCAGGCTTCATGGAGCCGCTGGAGTCCACCAGTATCCACATGATCCAGAGCGGCATCGCCCACCTGCTCACCATGTTCCCCGACCGCGATTTCGACCCGGCCGAGACCGCCCGCTACAACCGCGTAATCGGCGAGGAGTACATTCGCATTCGGGACTTTCTGGTGCTGCACTATCACGCCAATCAGCGCCCCGGCGACTTCTGGGCGCAGATGCGCGGGATGGAGATCCCTGAAGGGCTGCGGGAGAAGTACGAGCTCTATCGTGCCCGGGGCCGGATCTATCGCGAGAACGATGAGCTGTTCAGCGAGACCAGCTGGTTCGCCGTCATGGCCGGCCAGAACCTGTGGCCGGCGACCTATGATCCCGTCGCCGATGTGCTGGACGATGCGGAGACGCTCAAGCGGCTCGCGGGCGCGCGGGGCGTCTACGACGCCTGCCTCGCCCAGATGCCGGGCCACGCCGACTTCATCGCGCGGAACTGCGCGATGGCGGCCGCCGCCTAGGGGTTCATCTCGCGCAGCATCTGTCGGACCAGCCGGCCCGACGGGCTAATCATGTCGTCGGTCCAGCCCCCCTGCCCCGATGCGCCAGGCCTCAGGGCGGCCGAGGTCTCGTCCTTGTCGGTGATCGACCAGTTCAGATGGCTGATGCCGTGGGCTTCCATGAACGCCCACCACAGCCGGGTCTCCGCCTCGTCGAGGATGCCGTTCCCGCTCGCCTCGCTGGTGCCCCACTCGGTGACGAACAGGGCCGCACCGAGGTCCATCGCTTTCAGCGCCTTGTCGCGCAGTTCCTGCCGATGCGTCCCGGCATAGAAATGCAGGGTGTAGGCGACATTGGAAAACGGCAGCGGATCGGCGGCGGCGATGTCCACGTCCTGAGACCATGACGGTGTCCCGGCAATGATCAGGTTGTCAGGGTCGACGGCGCGAATGGCCGGGATGACCACCATGTGGAAGGGCTTGACCACTTCGGCCCAGCCATGGGTGTTGAGCGGCTCGTTATAGACCTCATAGATCAGGTTGGGGTGCCGCCCGTATTTGGCGGCGATCTGCGCAAAGAAGGCGGCGGCAGCCTCGGGATGCGGCTCATGCGCATGCCAGTCGACGATGACGTAAAGGCCTTCGGCGAGCGCGGCCTCGATGACGGCCTCTGCCCGGGCCATCTCCTGCTCCGGGTTGGCCAGATAGCCGTCGTGGTCGACGGCGATGGCCGCCCGCACCACGGTGACGTTCCAGTCCGACCTCAGATGGGTCACTGTCTCGGCGTTGTAGAACTGCCCGCCCCACTGACTCCAGAACAGCGACATGCCGCGCAGAACGACCGGAGCCCCGCTCTGGTCCACCACCCGCCCGCCCTCGATCCGCAGGGCGCCATGGCGCTCCACGGGCGTCTGGGACAGGGCACAGCCCGCGAACA
This sequence comes from Alphaproteobacteria bacterium, assembly GCA_018826885.1. Classification (GTDB taxonomy): domain Bacteria; phylum Pseudomonadota; class Alphaproteobacteria; order Caulobacterales; family Caulobacteraceae; genus Brevundimonas. Next base: position 23,033 of record JAHJYN010000183.1, read on the forward strand.
ACAGCGTCGACACGCCAGCGAGCACGGACAGGAGTTTGCGCAAGTTTGCCATGCCTCAGCTTCGCTTGACAGCGCTGTCAGTCAAGTCAAATCTCTCATTCGTACGGCCTGGCCCGTTCACTTCGGGTTGCAGGGACACTAGAGGCCCGCGGGGTCCGGGGGAATACAGAAGCAGGATCATGCGCTTTCCTGACCTTGCACGGGCTGACGGGACGGGAACGCCGAGATGAACCACGCCACCAACACGGCGGAACTCTTCCTCATCGCCATGCTGATCATCTTCAGTGTGCCGTATCTGATATGGCGCGGCCTTCGGACCGACTACTATGCGCCGCTGGTGGTCGTGCAGATCATCGGCGGCATTCTGCTGGGGCCCGGTGTCCTTGGCGCGGCCTTCCCCGACGCCCATGCGGCCGTCTTCAATCCCCCGGTGATCACTGCCCTGAACGGCGTTGCCTGGTGGGCAGTGATGATCTTCGTCTTCATCGCCGGGCTTGAGCTGGACCTCAGTCAGGCGTGGACGCATCGGATCGAGACCGGGGTGACCGCCGGCCTGTCTCTCATCACCCCGCTGGCATTCGGCGCGCTCGCCGCCATCGCTCTGTTACGATTTCCGGGATGGGCCGGACCGGCCGGACAGGAATGGCAGGTCGTGCTCGGCATCGGCATGGCCTGTGCCGTGACCGCCCTTCCGATCCTGATCCTGTTCATGGACAAGCTGACCATCCTGCGACAGCCGCTGGGACAGCGCATCTTGCGTTATGCGAGCCTCGACGACATCGCCATCTGGGGGGTGCTGGCGCTCATCCTGCTGGATTGGGAGCGGCTCGGCCGCCAAGCCACCTTCGTCGTCGGCTTTGCGGTTGCGGCCGTCGCGATCCGGGCCCTCATGAAGCGCATTCCCGAGTCTGACCGCTGGTATGTCGGCCTCATCTGGCTTGCCGCGTGCAGCCTCGCCGGCGACTGGTCGGGTCTGCACTTCATGGTCGGCGCCTTTCTGGCCGGCGTGGTCCTCGACCAGGCCTGGTTCGACCGGACCCGGATGGACCTGTTCCGGGACCACATCCTGCTGGCCATCATGCCGGTCTTTTTCCTGAGCACCGGACTGCGGACGCAGTGGGAGCTCGGGGGCACAGCCGTCTTCATGGCCGCGGGCGTCCTGCTGGTCGCCTCCGTCGCCGGCAAGCTGGCCGGGGTTCACCTCGCGGGTCGACTCCTGAAGTGGCGCAAGGGCGAAGCCTCCGTCATCGGCTGGCTGCTTCAGACCAAGGCCCTGATCATGATCATCTTCGCCAACATTCTGCTGGACCGGCAGATCATCACCAACGATGCCTTCACGGCGCTGCTCCTGATGGCCGTCGCATCGACCATGCTGACCATTCCCATGGTCACGCCCTTGTTGAAACCTCGGCCGAAGAGACCGACCTAGCCAGCGCAGGTCACAAGCCGGCCCCGCCCTCAGTGCGAGCCGGGAGCGGCGACAACATCGGTCTGCGATGCCCGGGTCCGTGCACAGGTCACGGCGAAGATGGTCAGCAACGCATAGCCCACCAGCGGGACGTAGAAGACGGGGTTCAGGGTCGTCGAGGCATCGGCCACCATGCCGGCCATCCACGGCAGGACCGCGCCGCCGACGATGGCGGTGCACAGCAGGCCGGAGGTCGCCGAAGCCGCCGCCGACGACCGCTCCAGCGTCAGGGTGAAGATGGTGGGGAACATGATGGAGTTGAACAGGCCAATGGCGATGGCGGCATAGGCCGCTGTGACGCCGTCCGTCTGGGTGACCGCGAGGCAGAGACCGCCGGCCATGACGGTGCAGATCGCGAGCAGCACACCCGGATTGACACGGGTCAACAGCACGCTGCCGATCAGGCGCCCGACCATGGCCCCACCCCAATAGTAGCTGACCATCTTGCCGGCCTGCTCCAGCGGAATGTCGAGAATATTGGGGCTGTGGAGGAAGTTGGTCAGCAGGGCGCCGATGGTCACCTCGGACCCGACATAGAGGAAGATGGCCGCCGCGCCGAACAGGGCCCACTTCGAGGAGAAGGCCTTGAGCGGCGAAGAGACTTCGACCGTCGATCCGGCGGCGGCCGCATTGATCTTCTTGCGGGCCGTGAAGATGAAGAAGGCGATCAGGGCGAAGAAGCCGCCCATGGCCAGGAAGGCGAAATCGATGCTGCGCAGGGACTCCGCGCGCGTGGCTTCCGTGATGACAGCACCCGCCGCAAATACGCCGCCCGTCAGCAGCACGGTCGACCCGAGGTACGGTCCAAGCGTCGTCCCCAGCGAGTTGAAGAACTGCGAGAAGTTGAGGCGCGCGTGCGATCCCTTCGGCGTGCCCAGTGCGGCGACCAGCGGGTTGGCCGCGACCTGCAGGAGGGTGACGCCTGAAGCGATCACGAACAGGGCCAGCAGCACCCCGGGATACCAGTCCAGAATTGTGGCCACCGGAACGATCAGACACCCGCCGACCATCGTCGCGAGGGCGGCGATGATGGCACGGCTGTATCCCAGTTTGGACAGGACGGCCGCCGCCGGCACCGACACGACGGCATAGGCAATGAACCATGCCGACGCGGCCAGGGTGGCCTCGGTGTAGCTGAGATCGAACACCCGCCGGGTCGCCGCCATCAGCGGGTCGATCAGCGACGTCGCAAAGCCCCAGGCAAAGAACAGGGTGGTGACATAGGCGAACGCGGCGCCCGTGCCCCGGGTGACGCGTGCAGTCTGCGGCGCGGTCTCGGTCATTCAACTCCCCCCGATCAACCCGGATGAGGCCATCGCCGGCCCGGATCGCTTTCATTTATGTTTGACAGCGCTGTCAGCATAGGCGCGCTGCGCTCGGCTTGGCAATCGCGATTCCGCTCTCAAGGCTCACGCTCGAGAATTCGGGACGGACCCCCGCGCCCGGTCAACACGCTCGGATATTCAGATCAGCACACATCGGGCCATCCGGTTAAGTCCTGACGGAGCCCCGGTCGCTATTGGCAGGCCGGTGTCGGGTCAAAGCTCAGGCCAGACAAGACCCGTCGCACGGTGTCGCTAGCGCGGCCTGTGCCGGACGTGGCGTCTCGCCAGCGTCCGGATGTCAGGAACCCCCGCCAGGGCCAGGGTGCGTTCGAACTCGTCGCGCAGGATCTTGAGCGTTCGGGCGACGCCGGCCTCGCCCGCAGCGGCCAGACCATACAGATACGGTCGACCGATCGAACAGGCCGTCGCCCCCAGGGCGAGGGCCTTGACGACATCCGAGCCGCGCCGAACGCCCCCGTCGCAGATGACATCCGGGCCGTCGCCCAGCGCGTCTCTTACGGCGGCGACCTGGTCAATCGGGGCCGGTGCGCCATCCAGTTGGCGACCGCCGTGGTTCGAAAGGATCACGCCGCTCGCCCCGGAACGGATGGCACGCGAGGCGTCCTCCGGCGTCATCAGGCCCTTGATCGCAAGAGGCCCGTTCCACTCGGCGGCGAGCCATTCGACATCGCGCCAGGTCAGGCCTGGGTCGAACTGACGGCCGATGAAATCGAACAGGCTCATGGGAGTCTTTGCCAGTGCATCGGTCCTGTGACTGACATTGGCCAGATCGAACCGGGCCCCCGTCAGCGCAGGGATCGACCAGCCGGGATGCAGGGCGAAATCCAGCAGAGAGCGCGCCGTCAGCCTCGGCGGCAGAGACAGACCGCTCCGGCGATCCCGCAGCCGGTTGCCCGCAACCGGCGTGTCGACCGTCAGGCACAGGCCGACGTAACCCGCCTCGCGGCACCGCGAGACGAACTCCCGCGTCAGCCCGCGATCCTTGAACACATAGATCTGGAACAGCATGGGCACCGAGACCTCGGCAGCCAGATCTTCAAGCCGGGTCGTGCCCATGGTCGACAGACAGTACGGAATGCCCTCGGCTGCTGCTGCCCGGGCCACGGCCGGTTCTGCAGAACCATGGAACATCCGGGTGAGCCCGGTCGCCGAAAGCATCAAGGGCCAGGCGGCCGCCTGGCCAAAGAGGGTGGTCGCCGTCCGGATCGAGGAAACATCCGTCAGAACGTCAGGGACAATCTCGTAGTCCGCGAAGGCATCGACGTTACGCGCCAGCGACCACTCTTCGTCGCTGCCTCCATCCAGATAGTCGAAGATCGGACGCGGCAGGCGTCGGCGCGCCAGCGCTCTGAAGTCATCAACGCTGTGAGTCTGATCGACGGATGGCACCCATGCCTTCTAGCCAAGGCGGCAACCCGGTGGAAGCTGACCTGGGCCTGCTGCGGGGCAATCGACGCTGCTGACGCGGCGCTGCACATCCTCGGGGCCCGGCGGCACAGCGCGTCGCACGCATGGACGGCGGCGTGACTGCCCGTCGATTGCAGACAGTCGATCGCCCCGGGTGCGCACGCCCGATCCCTTCTTCCCGCCCTGGCTGCGGGCTGTGGCAGGATAGGGTCTCAACAGCAGGGAGGGGAGTGACGAGAGGGTTCCAGCCCAGCCGCAGCGGTCCGGAACGAGCGCTTGCGCCATAATCCGGATTTCAGACGGCCCAGACGGTTCAGACGGTTCAGACGGTTCAGACGGTTCAGACGGTTCAGACGGTTCAGACGGTGTTCGCTCAGAGCTCCGGATCGGGCAGCGAAAGGAAGGCGGACCTGAGCGCGACGGCCCAGTCGTGGGCGATGGTCTGGAAATAGGGGTCGTCCCGCTCGATCCGCTGCTCGTGGGTCGGCTCATACTGGCCGTCGGTGTAGGTCTGGAAGTCGATCGGCAGACCGACGGACAGATTGGCTTTCAGTGTTGAATCGAACGACACCACCAGCAATTTGACCGCCTGTTCGAAGCTCATGTCGGGGTCATAACCCCGCACCAGAATGGGGCGCCCGTATTTGGTCTCGCCGATCTGGAAATAGGGATTGTCGTCGGTCGCCTCGATGAAATTGCCCTGCGGATAGATCAGGAACAGGCGCGGGGGCGTGCCCTTGATCTGGCCGCCCATGATCAGGGTGGCGCCGAACATCGCCTCGGCCGACTGGCCGCTCTGGACATTGGTCTGGATGGTCTCGCGCAGGGCTTCGCCCACCAGCCGCGCGGCCTGGAACATGGTCGGGGTCTCGAGCAGCGAGGGGTTACGCTCGGCCGGAACCTTGGTGCGTTCATCGAGGATGCTGACCACCGACTGGGTGGTGGCCAGATTGCCGGCGGTCATCAGGGTGATCATCCGCTCGCCCGGCTTGTGCCAGGTGAACATCTTGCGGACCGTGGCAACATTGTCGACACCGGCATTGGTGCGGGTGTCCGACATGAACACCAGCCCCTTGTTGAGGCGCATGCCAACGCAATAGGTCATGGAGCGGTTACCTTCATTGCGGGCATGGCCGGACTACTGCTGGACCTGCAGCTGAACGACCATCGACTCATTGCGGCCCCCGTAGACGATACCCGAGATCGGCGCCGCTTCGCCATAGTCGAGCCCGGTCGCCACGCGCACATAGCGGGGATCGGGCGAGACACCGTTCGACACATCGAAGCCGACCCAGCCCAGCCCCTCGATGTGAACCTCGGCCCAGGCGTGGCCCGCCTCCTGGTCAACCCGGTCATCCATGACCAGATAGCCGCTGACGTAGCGCGCCGGATACCCCATCAGCCGGGCCGCCGCGATCAGGATATGGGCGTGGTCCTGACAGACCCCCCGCCCGGTCTCCAGCGCCTGTTCCGCCGTCGTCGAGAAATCGGTGGTGCCCGTCTCATAGCCGACCGTCTGCAGGATCAGGGCCGACAGGGCGTGCAGGCGCGACGGATCATCGTCGAAGTCCTTGCCCAGATCGCGGACCAGCTGGCGCACGCGGGGACCGGGGCGGGTCTGCGGCGTCGCCCTCTGGAAATACCACAGGGGGGCAAAGCCGCCGTGCTGGCCGATCACGCCGGCGGTGTCCGAGGTATCGACCTCGCCTTCGCACAGAAGGGTCACCGTGCGGCTCCCCGGCTCGATGGACAGCAGTTCGACCAGATTGTTGTGCTGATCGGTATAGGCGACCTCCTTGCGGCCGCCCTCGATCTCGGTCCGCCAGGACAGGACCGTCTGCCCGCCCGAGTGTTTGGGGGTCAGGCGGATCTTCTGCAGGCCGCGACTGACGGCGCCGTCATAATGGTATTCGGTGCTGTGCCGGACCTTCACGCGCATGGGATCATCCGTAGAACCTGTAGTCCTGCTCGATCTGCAGGCCGAGGGCGTGGTTGCGGGCGATGAAGTCGGTCAGCACCCCGTGCAGCCCCGCGTCAAAGATCGACTCGATCGAATGGTCGGCCAGCCGCTTGACGTTGGCCCGCGCCAGATCGTGGCTGGGCATCTCGCAGCCATAGGCCTCGGCGAGGAAGCCCAGATGCTCGGCGATCTGGCCCGCGCAAAACGCCAGCGAACGCGGCATGCGCCGGTCCAGAATGATCAGATTGGCAATCTGGCGCGGATTGGCGGTCCCGTCGCTCAGCCAGCGATAGGCGCGCTGGGCCGATACCGAGCGCAGGATCGTCTCCCACTGCACATTGTCCAGCGACGACCCGACATAGGAGACCGACGGCAGCAGCACATAGTATTTGACGTCCAGGATCCGGGCCGTGTTGTCCGCCCGCTCGATGAAGATCCCCAGATGGGCAAAGTTGTAGACGTCGTTCTGCATCATGGTGCCGGTCAGGGCCCCGCGCACCAGGGCGTTCTGACGGCGGATGGTGGCCAGGATATCCGGCAGGCCGTTCTCGGACACGGGCCGCTTCAGCACCTCCCGGATCGTAATCCAGCCTTCGTTGGTGGCCTCCCACACCTCACGCGTCAGCGCCGTTCTGACCAGTCGGGCACTGGTACGGGCGCTGTTGATGGCCGAGACGACGCTGGACGGATTGTCCTTGTCGCGCAGCAGATAGTCGATGACGTTGGCGGCGTTGAACGCGTCGTACCGCTCCAGATAGCCCTTGCGGACCCCGGCGGTGCTGATGACCGAAGCCCACTCCGCCTCGGCCGCCGCAGACCGGGTCAGGGCGATGCGAAAGCCGGCATCGACCAGACGTGCGGTGTTCTCGCTGCGCTCCAGCATGCGGAACATCCAGAACAGGCCGGCGGCGGTCTTGCCTAGCATGACAGCCCTCCCCGCCCGCTGATGATGGTCGTGGCCACCCTCATTCTTCCAGCACCCAGGTGTCCTTGGTGCCCCCGCCCTGGCTGGAGTTGACCACCAGCGAGCCCGCCTTCATCGCCACCCGCGTCAGTCCCCCGGGGGTGATCTCGATCTTGCCGGGAGAGACCAGAACGAAGGGGCGCAGGTCCACATGGCGCGGTGCCAGTCCGGCCTTGGTCAGCACCGGCACGGTCGACAGGGCCAGAGTCGGCTGGGCGATATAGTTGGCCGGGCGGGACTTCAGCTTGTCGGCAAAGGCCGAGATTTCGCGCTTGCTGGCCGCCGGCCCCACCAGCATGCCGTAGCCGCCCGAGCCGTGAACCTCCTTCACGACCAGCTCGTCCAGATGTTCCAGCACATAGGCCAGAGCGTCCGGCTCGGCACAGCGCCAGGTCGGCACATTCTTCAGAATGGCGCTCTCGCCCGTGTAGAACTGGATGATGTCGGGCATGTAGCTGTAGATCGCCTTGTCGTCGGCGATGCCGGTGCCCGGAGCATTGGCGATGGTGATCCCGCCGGCCCGGTAGACATCCATCAGCCCGGGCACCCCCAACTGGGAGTCGGCATTGAAGCTCATCGGATCGAGATAGTCGTCGTCGACCCGGCGATAGAGCACATCGATCGGGGTGTAGCCCCGCGTCGTCCGCATGGCGATGCGCCCGTCGACCAGCTGCAGGTCCTGCCCCTCGACCAGTTCGACGCCCATCTGGTCCGCGAGGAAGGCGTGTTCGAAATAGGCCGAGTTGTGGATCCCGGGCGTCAGCACCGCGACCACCGGGCTTCCCGCGCAGCCCCTGGGGGCGCTGGCCGCCAGCGACCGTCGCAGCAGTTTGGGATAGTCGCTGACCTCGCGCACCGCGACCCGCGAGAACAGCTCGGGGAACATGCGCAGCATCGTCTCGCGATTTTCAAGCATGTAGGACACGCCCGACGGCGTGCGGGCATTGTCCTCCAGCACGAAGAAGTCGTCCTCGCCCGTGCGGACAATGTCGATGCCGACGATGTGGGTGTAGATCCCGCCGGGCGGCTCGACCCCGATCATCTGGGGCAGGAAGGCGGCATTGGCGGCGATTACGTCGACCGGAATGCGCCCGGACCGCAGGATCTCCTGCCGGTGATACATGTCGTGCAGAAAGGCATTGATGGCCCGCACCCGCTGCTCGATCCCGCGGGTCAGGCGGCTCCACTCCCGGGCCGAGATGACGCGCGGCACAATGTCGAACGGGATAAGCCGCTCGTCGGCTTCCTGCTGGCCGTAGACGTTGAAGGTGATGCCGGTCCGGCGGAAGAAGACCTCGGCGTCCTTGGATTTTTTCTTGAGAGTCTGCGCGCCCTGACGCTCGAACCAGTCAGCGTAGCTTGCGTAGGGCGGTCGGCACGACGTGCCGGAGCCATTCATCTCGTCGAAGAAGTCGGGCTTGTTCGCCATTGCAACATGTGTCGCACAGGGGGGGATGCGCATCAATGACCCAGCGGGATGACCGGGTCCCCGGCATTGCGACCCCGCAACGCAGAAAGTCCCCTTGCGGGCCCCTGCGCGTCTATGTATTGCGACGCATTCTTATTTGCACTGGAGTTCGTTGTGTCGCCGCGTGGTCTTGCCCTTCTGTCGTCTGTCGCCCTGATCGCCCTTGCGCCGGCCCTCCCCGCCCTGGCCCAGCAGGCCGATCCGCAGGAGACCCGGGTGGACGATATCGTCGTCACCGGATCGCAGGTGACGGTGCCGCCGGCCTATGCAGGCGGCCAGGTCGCGACCGGCGCGCGGGTCGGCCTGTTCGGGGCGATGGACCAGATGGACACGCCGTTCGCCTTCACCGCCTACACCGAGGAACTGGCCCGCAATCAGCAGGCGCGCAGCGTCGGCGACGTGCTGCAGAACGATCCGGTCGTGCGGGTATCAAAGGGTTTCGGCAATTTCCAGGAGCTGTATGTCATCCGGGGCTTCCCCGTCTATTCGGACGACATGACGTACAATGGCCTCTACGGCGTGCTGCCGCGCCAGTTCGTGGCCGCCGAATTCCTTGAGCGGGTCGAGGTCTTTCACGGTGCCACCGCCTTTTTGAACGGCGCGGCACCGGGCGGAAGCGGCGTCGGCGGCGCCTTCAACCTGATGCCCAAGCGGGCCGGCAGTGCCCCCCTCACCCGCCTCACGGCCGGGCTGGAAGGCGGCGCCGAGACCTATCTGGCCGCCGATGTGGCCCGTCGCTTTGGTCTGGGTAACGAATACGGCCTGCGCCTCAACCTGGCCCGCCGCGACGGCGAGAGCAGCGTCGAGGGTCAGGAGCGCGAGTTGAGCGTCCTGGGCCTGGGTCTGGACCGGCGGGGCGACCGCGCCCGCTTCTCGGCCGACATCGGCTGGCAGGATCATCGCATCGACGCCCCGCGCCCGACCGTCACCCCGGTCGGCGCCATCCCGGCCCCGCCCGCCGCCGACAGCAATTTCGCCCAGCCCTGGACCTATACGGACGAGCGTCAGCTGTTCGGTGTGGCCCGCGGCGAGTTCGATCTGACCGACACCGTCTCGGCCTGGGCGGCCTTTGGCGGGCGTCAGGGCAAGGAACAGAATGTGCTGGCCAATCCGACGGCCCAGCCCGACGGCACGCTCAGCGCCTATCGCTTCGACAATGTGCGCGAGGATCAGATCATCTCGGGCGACATCGGCGTGCGCGCCGACCTGACCACCGGATCGATCGACCATCGTCTGGTCGCCTCGGCCTCGACCGTGCGCTCGCGGTCCGAGAACGCCTACGCCTTTTCGAACTTCGCCGGGTTTGCCAGCGACCTCTATGCGCCGGTCGATGTGGCCCCGCCCACGCCCGACTTCTTCGTCGGCGGCTCGCTCAGCGATCCCGATGTCACCGAGCGGGTCGAGAACAGCAGCATCGCGGTCGCCGACAGGGTGTCGGTCCTCGACGGGCGGCTGCTGGCCACGGTCGGCCTGCGCTATCAGTCGATCGAGACGCGGACCTATGACTACAACACCGGCGCCTTTGCCTCGGGCTATGAGGGCGACGCCGTAACCCCGGCCTTCGCCCTGGTCTACAAGCCGACCGAATGGGCCTCGCTCTATGCCAACTATGCCGAGGCCCTGATCCCCGGCCAGACCGCGCCCGCCGTCAGCGGCGGCGTGCCCGTCGCCAATGCCGGCGAAGTGCTGTCGCCGTTTCGGGGTGAGCAGGCCGAGGTCGGCTTCAAATATGATCTGGGCCGGTTCGGGGGCTCGGTCAGCCTGTTCTCGATCACCCTGCCCAGCGCCTTTGTCGAGGGCGGCGTATTTGCCGCCAATGGCGAGCAGCGCAATCGCGGCCTGGAAGTCACCTGGTTCGGCGAGCCGCGCGACGGCCTGCGCGTGCTGGGCGGCTGGACCTTCATCGATGCCGAACTGACCCGCACCGCCGGTGGCGCCCTGGACGGCAAGGCCCCGATCGGCGTGCCGGAACTGCAGTTCAACGCCAATGTCGAGTGGGACGTGCCGACGATGGCTGGCCTGACGGTTGAGGGCCGCCTGGTCCACACGGGCGAGCAGTCGGCCAATGCCGCCAATACGGTCGACCTGGAGTCCTGGACCCGACTGGACGCCGGCGTGCGCTACGGCTTTGAGCTGCAGGGTCGGCCGCTGAACCTGCGGGCGCGGGTCGAGAATCTGACGGATGAGGATCACTGGGTGGCCGTCGGCGGCTTCCCGGGTGCCAACTATCTGACGCTGGGCGCGCCCCGCACCCTGACCGTCTCGATCTCGGCGGACTTCTAGGCCGAATGCGATCCAGCACCATCCGGGCCTGGTCGTGGGTGCACACATGGTCGAGCCTGATCTCGACCGTGTTCCTGCTGATGCTGTGCCTCACCGGCCTGCCGCTGGTCTTCTCGCATGAGATCGACCACTGGCTTCTCGATGAGGCCTGGGCCCCGGCCAATCCGGAGGGGGACCGGCTGGATCTGGACCAGGTGCTGGACGTCGCCCTGTCGCGGCATCCCGGCGAGGTGCCGAGCTTCATGAGCTTCGACACAGACCGGCCGGTCGTGAATGTCACCAGCCGGGCGCCCGATGCCCCGGCCGGTGTCTACACCTTCCAGCCCATTGACCAGACCAGTGGCGAGGCCGCCCCCCCGGTCGCCGGCCATCCGGTGATGGAGTTCATCCTCCAGCTTCACACCGACCTGTTCCTCGGCCTGACCGGTATGCTGTTTCTGGGTTTGATGGGTCTGATGCTGGTGGCAGCGGTCGTGTCGGGGGTGGTGCTGTATGCGCCCTTCATGCGCCGTCTGCCGTTCGGGACCGTGCGACAGGCAAAGTCGGCCCGCACGCGCTGGCTGGACTGGCACAATCTGGCGGGCATTGTGACCGTGGCCTGGGTGCTGGTGGTCGGCGGCACCGGCGTGGTCAACACGCTTGCCGTACCGATCATCGCCCACTGGAAAGACACGGCGCTGGCCGATCTGGCCGCCGCCTATGATCCCCCCGTGGCGCTGGACGAGCGCGCCTCGCTGGAGGCTGCAGTCGAGCGGGCCAGGACCGCCCTGCCCGGACGCCAGTTGCAGTTCGTGGCCTTCCCCGGCTCGGACTATTCGACCGACAACCACTATGCGGTGTTCTTTCACGGCGACACGCCGCTGACGAC
>JAHJYN010000024.1 GCA_018826885.1 Alphaproteobacteria bacterium
CCGGCCACCCTGGATTCGGGCGCGGTCGCGCAATACGCCCAGGCGGCCCACGAAAGCACCATCGTCGGCTTCCTGATGAGCGTAATCCCCGACAGCCTGTTCGGGGCCTTCACCTCCGGCAATATTCTGCAGGTCCTGTTCGTCTCGATCCTGTTCGGCATCGCCCTGGCGCTGATCGGGGATCGCGGCCAGCCGATCATCGACTTCTTCGAGACCGTCAGCCTGGCGGTATTCAAACTGGTGGCCATTGTGATGAAGGCTGCGCCGATCGGGGCGCTGGGGGCTTTCGCCTTTACCATCGGCGCCTATGGCATCGCCTCGATCGCCAATCTGGCGGCGCTGATCGCGACCTTCTATCTGACCTCGCTGATCTTCGTGCTGGGGGTTCTGGGCCTCGTCGCCTGGGCCAATGGCTTCTCGATCTTCAAGCTGATCCGCTATCTGAAGGAAGAACTGCTGCTGGTGCTGGGCACCTCCAGTTCCGAAGCGGCCCTGCCCAGCCTGATCGCCAAGATGGAGCGCGCCGGAGCGGCCAAGTCGGTCGTCGGCCTGGTGGTGCCCACCGGCTATTCGTTCAACCTGGACGGCACCAACATCTATATGACGCTGGCGGCCCTGTTCATCGCCCAGGCCCTGAACATCGACCTGACCATCTGGCAGCAGCTGACCCTTTTGCTGGTCGCCATGCTCAGTTCCAAGGGCGCGGCCGGGATCACCGGCGCCGGTTTCATCACCCTGGCCGCCACCCTGATGGTGGTGCCCGATGTGCCGGTCGCCGGCATGGCGCTGATCCTCGGCATCGACCGCTTCATGAGCGAGTGCCGGGCCCTGACCAACTTCATCGGCAATGCTGTGGCCACTGTTGTGGTCGCCCGCTGGGAAAAGGCGCTGGATGCCGACGCCCTGGCCCTGGCGCTGAACAGCAAACCCCAACCGCTCGCCGCCTCGCCCGATCCAGCGGCCGGGCCGGGGGATGATCTGGTTCTGGCGGACGACTGAACCGCCGAAAGAAAACAAGAAAATCGAGGGAGGAAACCATGTCCAATACGAAACGCCAGTGGCTGATGGCAGGAACGGCCCTGCTGACCGCATCGGTCTTTGCGACCGGAGCCTTCGCCCAGTCCGCGCCCGCCCAACAGGATCCGGACGGCCAGGCGAGCGCCCGCGTCGATGACATTGTCGTGGTCGGCTCCAACATCCGGGGCGCTTCGACAACCGACGCCCTGCCGGTGGTCGTGCTGGACCGGCAGGCCATCGAGGACACCGGCGTGGTGTCCGGCGACGACCTGTTCCGCTCGATCCCGCAGATGGGCGATGTGCTGTTCGAGGCCGCCAACAATCCCCAGACCAGCAACTCGGCCCGGGGTGACGTGAACTCGGTCAACCTGCGCTCTCTGGGTGTCGGCAACACCCTGGTGCTGATCAATGGCCGCCGCATGGTCCAGCACCCCACCAGCCAGGGCACGTCCGACACCGGCACCGTGCCGGTTCTGAGCTATAACTCCAATGCCATCCCGGTCGCGGGCCTTGAGCGGGTCGAGGTTTTGCTGGATGGCGCTGCGGCCATCTATGGCACCGATGCCGTGGCCGGCGTGGTCAATACGGTCATGCGGGACGACTTCGACGGCGTGACCGTCTCCAGCCAGTATGGCGGTGCCGAAGGGACCGGGTTCACCGATCTCGAGGTCAATCTGTTTGCCGGCCGCGACCTCGATCGTGGCAATATCTCGCTCTATGCCAGCTACACCGACCGGTCCAAGCTGTATGCGGACGAGCAGGACTACACCCGCACCGACGACCTGCGCTCGATGTTCGGGCAATACGAGGGCTTTGAAACCACGGACGTTCCCGACGGGCGGTCCTCGCACACCCCCTGGGGCCGGTTCCAGCTGCCGGGCTTCACCTCCTCGACGCGGCCCCGCTATTTCGGCACGCGGATCGCGTCCACGTCGGGGACCTTCCGCATCCAGCCGGCCAGCTTCGGATGTGACGGCGCGCCGCTGGAAGGCGGCCTTTGCCTGGTGTCGGGGGTGACGGCCTACAACTCCACCAATCGCGAGATGCGCTACGACACCCGCGTCGACACCACGGTCCGTTCCTCGATCGAGCGGCTGAACCTGTTCGCGTCCGGCTATTACGAGCTGACGGACACTGTCGAGGTCTTTGGCGAGGCGGGCTTTTATGCCGCCGAAAGCCACGCGATCCAGCCGCCGGTCATCAATCTGAATGACCTCTGGATTCCGGCGAGCAACTATTGGAACCCGTTTGGGCCCGTCACCTTCTCTGACGGGTCGCCCAACCCCAACCGGCTGCCGGGCCTGACCTTCGTTCCGAACGAAGGCCTGCCCGTCTATATGGGCAATCACCGCTTCGTTGATGCCGGCTTCCAGGACGTGACGGTCGAGAATTATCAGGTCCGGCTTCTGGGCGGACTTCGAGGTGAATGGGCCGGCTTCGACTGGGAAGGTGCCTTGCTTTATTCGGGCGCCCGCGCGACGGATCGATCGCCCAACGTCAATTCGACGGCGCTTCAGCAGTCCCTGGCCCTGTCCACGCCGGACGCCTATAATCCGTTCAACGGGGGGTGTGTCGACACGCCCAGCTATGGCGACTGCACGCCGTCGTCGCCCATCGCCATTGATGCCATCCTGTTCCAGCTGGACCGGGTTTCCGAGACGACCCTGACCCTGGCGGACTTCAAGATGAGCCGGGGCGACCTGTGGTCCCTGCCGGGCGGGCCGGTCGGCATCGCCTTCGGTGTCGAGTTCCGCCACGAGACCCAGATGGATGACCGGGACGAGAACCTGGACGGCACCTACACCTTCACCGACATGGTGTCGGGAGAGGTGAACCAGTCGAACGTCGCCGCAGTCAGCCCCAATCCCGACACCGAAGGCAGCCGCGATGTGTTCGGCGCCTTCATCGAGTTCGCCGTGCCGGTGGTGTCGCCGGAGATGAACATCCCGCTGGTGCAGAGCCTGGATATCCAGCTCGCGGGCCGGTTCGAGGAGTATTCGGACTTCGGCTCGGTGGCCAAACCCAAGATCGCCCTGGCCTGGGACATCGTTGATGGCCTGCGCGTGCGGGCGTCCTATTCCGAAGGGTTCCGGGCGCCGAATCTGGAGCAGGTCAACGCCACCCAGTATGCGCGCCTGGCCACCAACACCGACTACATCCGGTGCGAGGCCGACCTGCGGCAGGGGAACATCACGGACTTCAACGACTGCGGTCGCACGGCCAGCGCTTCCCTGCTGATCGCCGGCAATCCCGATCTGGAACCGGAGGAGAGCACCAACCGGTCGGTGGGCATCGTCTTCCAGCCGACCTTCCTGCCGCCGCAGTGGGGCGATTTCACCTTCACCGTCGACCAATGGCGGATCGAACAGGAGAAGATCGTCGGCCTGCTGGGGGCGCAGACCGCCCTTGCGCTCGACTACCTGCTTCGGGTGGAGGGCAGCTTCAATCCCAATGTCGTGCGCGCCGCCCCGGATGCCGACGACATCGCCATGTTTGACGGCTCGGGCCTGGCCCCGGCCGGCACGGTGCTGTCGATCAACGACAGCTTCGTCAATCTGCTGCCGCAGACGGTCGAGGGGATCGATTTCGGTATCGACTGGTCGCTCCGGCGGACGGCGTGGGGCACCTTCAACTTCAGCCTGAATGCGTCCAAGATGCTGGAGTATTCGCGCCCCGCCGGTCCGACCGTGGACCAGCTGCTTGCCGCCCGCGAGGCCGGAACGATCAACCCGCTGACCCCCCTGCCGCTGACCAGCCAGTTGATTGCGGTGGATGGCCGTCCGGAATGGCGTGTGATGTCCAACGTCAACTGGAGCCAGGGCCCGTGGCGCGTCGGTGTCACGGCCCACTACGTCTCCGAGATCGAACAGCCCGGTCTGCTGAGCGATGCCGGTGACCCCTGGGTGGTCGAGGACCAGCTGACCTTCAACCTCTATGGCCAGTATGAGTTCGAAAACTTCGGACCGGCCTCGGGCGCCCGTCTTCGTGTCGGCGTCCGCGACCTCACTGATGAAGGTCCGCCGCTGGCCGAGGGCGGCTATCTGGGATCGGTTCACCGGCCCTATGGACGTTACTTCTACGCCAGCGTGGCCAAGACCTTCTGATGACGGCTGCTCACGCCCCGATGTCTCAACCGGGCCGCTGGCGCCGGGCCACCTTCGGACTGGCCGTAGCCATTGCGCTGGGCGCGTGTTCGCAGACCGCGATCGCGCGCCCCGGCCAGCCGGTCGATCCGACGCCCATAGACTGTCCCCGTTCGGTCGGCGCCGGTGTGACCTGTCTGTCGCTGCAGGACGAGGCCGGGGCCTGGCTGATCATTGCCAAACCCGAGACCTGGAACGGGCGGCTGATTGTCCACGCCCATGGGGGACCCCGCATGGGCGAGCCCGAGCGCGAAGACTCGCTGGAAGACCTCGACCGGTTCTCGGTCATGGTGCGTCAGGGCTATGCCTGGGTCGGGTCGTCGTATCGGCGTGGGGGCTACGGCGTCCGCTCGGCCGCCGAGGATGTCGATCGCAGCCGCGCGGTGTTCTGGGACCTGTTCGGGCGCCCGGAGCGCACCCTGCTGCACGGCCAGTCGTGGGGCGGCAATGTCGCGGCCAAGGCGGCGGAGCTGTACGGCGTCGATGAGGCGGGCACGCTCACCTATGACGGCGTGCTGCTGACCAATGGCGTGCTCAATGGTGGCACCAAGGCTTATCAGTTCCGGGCCGATCTCCGAGCTGTCTATCAGTATGTCTGTGGCAATCATCCGGCCCCGTCCGACCCGCAGTATCCCGTCTGGCAGGGCCTGCCTGCGGGGGCCCGCATGACCCGGGCCGAACTGCGGCGGCGGATCGTCGACTGCACCGGCATCGGCCTGTCGGGGCGCGACCGCACGGCCCAGCAGACGCGCCGCAAACGCGACATCCTGGCCGTCACCGGCATCGAGGAAGACGAGCTGATCGCCCATCTGAACTGGGCCACCTTCACCTTTCAGGATCTGGTTCAGGTTCGGCTGGGCGGACGTAATCCATTCGACAACAGCCGGACGGTCTACAGCGGATCCTCGGACGATGCGGCCCTGAACGCCGGGGTCGCGCGCTTCACGGCTGACCCCGAGGCTGTGGCCCTGCTGGCCCACGACGCCGACCTGACCGGCCAGATCGTGGCACCGACCCTGACCCTGCATGCCCTGTACGACCCGACGGTCTTCTATGCCGCCGAGGCGGTGTACGCCGACACGGTCGCCTCCGCGGGCCGGTCGCACCTGTTGGTTCAGGCCGCCACCGACGAGGATCAGCACAGCAAGCTGGAGGACTCCGGCTATCTCACGGTGCTCGCCGCGCTGGAGCGCTGGATCGACACGGGCGAACGTCCCGACCCGTCCCGTTTTCAGCAAGACTGTCTGGCCGACCACGCGCCGCGAACCTGTCACTTCTTGCAGCCGACTGCGCACTGACAGCCGCCGACTCCCAGCGCGGTCAGCGGTATACGCAGGAGCCGCAGCTTGCGCTCTTCAGTGTCGGCTACTCACCCCGCCATGCCGGTGGCTCGGGCGGGACTGACGGTCTGTCCCCGGCCGTCGACCTCCCTGCAGTGTTTCGGCTTGACTCGTCGGCCCCGGAGATAGGCATATAAGAGAACATTTAGTGAACATCATGTCTCAACCTGTCTCTCTCAGCCATCTGCGCGCGCATCTGTCTTCCCGGGGCCCCGTCCTGCGGAGCCCGACGGCGCGGCTGTTTGACATCCCGGCGACAGGCCGCGGCGCCGTCTTTCCTGCCGATGCGGTGCATGAGGTCTACGCCGCCTCAACCCGGCACGGATCGGCGGCAGAGGGCTTTGGTCTGGGACTGGCGCTTCAGGCGGCGGGGACCCTGGTGTGGATCCATGAGGACCGCGGCCGGCATGAGCAGGGCGCCCTGTACGGCAGCGGACTGCGGGAATGGGGGGTGGAGACCGGAGATCTGTTGCTGGTCGGGGTGCCCGATACGGCGGCCCTGCTGGCAGCAGGCGAAGAAGCCTTGCGCAGTGGAGCCCCGGCCGCCGTCCTGATGAGCGGCTGGGGGGAATCCCGGGCCTGGAGCCTGACGGCCAGTCGTCGTCTGGCGCTGGCCGCTGCGGCCGGGCGAACGACGGCGATTTTCGTTCGAACGGGCGCGCAGCCTCAAGCGAGTGCCTCGGACACGCGGTGGTCGGTCAGGGCCGCCCCCTCGAGAGCACTGGAAGCGGGGGCGCCGGGCCGGCCGACTTTTCGGGTGAGTTTGTTGCGGAGCCGGGCAGGGGTGGCCCCGGGCGAGTGGATTATGGAGTGGGATCGTGAAGCGCGATCATTTGTCGAACCGAAGACATCTGGCGGTCTGGTTTCCGCTCCTGCCCATCGACCGGCTGGGATCCGCGCGGCCTGAGGGGTCGTTTTGCCTGATCGACCGACGGGCCAACGCCCTGCGGCTGGTCGCCGTGAATGCGGAGGGGCTGGCGCTCGGCCTTGCGCCCGACATCACCCTCGCGGACGCCCGCGCCCAGGTGCCCGACCTGGAAGCCTGGCCGCATGATCCGGGCGCGGACCGGGCCTTTCTGGATCATCTTCTGGAGAGCTTCGGTCGCTTCTCTCCGATGGTCGCGGGCGATGACCCTCACGGCCTGATGCTGGATGTCACCGGTTGTGCCCATCTGTTCGGGGGCGAGGCGGGGCTGATGCAGGCTGTCCACGCCCTGTCCGGCCGGCTGGGGCTGGAGGCGCACTGCGCCCTGGCCCGCACCCCCCAGGCCGCCCGCGCCCTGGCCCGCTTTGGTCCGCCGGGAATGATCGTGGCCGAAGGCGGGGACCGCGTCGCGGTGCGTCGCCTGCCGGTCGCCGCCCTCGAACTGACTGCTGCGGATATCCAGGCCCTGAGACGGGCGGGGCTGAAGACCATCGGCGATGTCGATGACCGTCCGCGCGCCTCGCTGGCGGCGCGTTTCGGGCAGGAGTTCTCGACCCGGCTGGATCGTGTCCTGGGGCTGGAGGATGCCCGGATCACGCCGGTTCGGGCCCCGGCCCCGGTCGTCGCGGACCGGCTGCTGATGGAGCCGCTGATCACCACCGAACCGCTGGAGACGGTCATTGTCGACCTGCTGGCCGAGCTCGAAGCCGACCTGCAGACGCGGCTTTCGGGCGCCCGTCGGTTTCGCCTGACCGTCTTCCGGGTCGACGGCCATGTCCGCCACATCGGCCTGGGTGTGGCGCGTCCGACGCGGGATGTCCGAAGTCTTGCGCGACTGTTCCGGGAAAGGCTGGCCGCCCTCACCACCCCTCTGGACCCGGGCTTTGGTATTGATCACCTGCGGATGGAGGCCCTGGACCTGCAGCGGCTGGCCTCCGTCCAGGTCGACCTCGACACGACGACGGAGGACGCCGGGGCCCTGGACGCCCTGATCGACCGGCTGGCGGCTCGCCTCGGGTCAGCGGCCGTCAGTCGGCTGCAACCGGCCAACTCGCACCTGCCGGAGCAGGCCAGTCGCCGGATTCCGGCGATCCACTGCGCTGAGAGAGAGACCGCGCCCTGGCCCGAGCGGGATCCGCAGTCCCCCCCGCTGCGACCCCTGCATCTGTTCGATCCGCCCCAGCCGGTCGAGGTCATGTCGCCTGTGCCCGACGGTCCTCCCGTTCGCTTCAAATGGCGGCGGGTCACGCATCGGGTGATCAATGCCGAGGGGCCCGAGCGGATCGAGGGCGAGTGGTGGCGGCGCCAGGGCGGACGGGTGCGGGACTACTACCGGGTGGAGGATGAGGAGGGTCGTCGCTTCTGGCTGTTCCGGGCGGGCCATTTCGGCGACCTGCCGCCGCCGCGCTGGTATGTCCACGGCCTGTTCGCATGACCCCGCCTGCCTGGGCCGAGCTGGTTTCCGCCAGCAATTTCTCGTTTCTGAGGGGCGCGTCCCACCCCAAGACCCTGGTGCTGACCTCGCTGCTGCTGGGACAGGCTGGCCTGGGTCTGGCGGACCGCAATACGGTGGCCGGCGTGGTGCGGGCCTGGAGCGCCCTGAAACAGTTGCGCGAGGATGGCTGGTCCCCGCCCGAGAAGCTGCGCGATGGCGGGTCGCCCGGCGAAATCCGCTGGCAGGAGGACCCGCTGAACGACCCCGCCATGGTCGATCTGGTCCGGGAACGGGCAGGGGCCTTTCGCCTGTTGACCGGCACCCGGCTGGGCTTTGCCGATGGCACGCCCGACATCGTCGCCTATCCCGAGGATCGTGAGGGCTGGGGGCGCCTGACGCGGCTGCTGACCCTGGGAAACCGCCGCGCGATCAAGGGCGATTGCCATCTCAATCTGGCCGATCTGCTGGCCAATCCCGAGGGACTGCTGCTGATCGTCATGCCCGGGCGGAACAGGGACGGCCTGCCAGCCTTGCTGGACCGGTTGACCGAGGTCCGACCGGGGGCCGTCTGGCTGGGGGCGACCATGCCGCGACGCGGCGACGACCGTCGGCGGCTGGCGCAGCTGGGTGAGATCGCGGCTGGGGCGCGCACGCCGCTGCTGGCGACCAATGATGTGCTCTATCACGCGCCGTCCGAGCGCGACCTGCAGGATGTGCTGACCTGTATCCGGGAGGGGACCAGCATCGATCAGGCCGGGCGACGTTTGCTGGCCAATGCCGAACGCCACCTCAAGACGCCGGCCGAGATGGCTCGCCTGTTCGCCGATGCGCCCCATGCCCTTGCCGAGGCCATGGAGCTGCTCAGGCGACCGATCTTCGACCTGTCGGACATTCGCTACCAGTATCCGGAAGAGCCGATCCCGCCGGGCCGGACGCCACAGGCCTGGCTGGAGCAGCTGGTCGGGGAGCGCCTGCCCCTTCGCTATCCCGACGGAGTCCCGGACAAGGTCCGCGTCACCCTGGCAAAGGAGCTGGCCTATATCGATGCGCGGGACCTCGCCCCCTATTTCCTGACGATCCACGACATCGTCCGCGAGGCCGACAACCGCCGTATCCTGTGCCAGGGACGCGGGTCAGCGGCCAATTCAGCGGTCTGTTTCGTGCTGGGCATCACCAGTGTCGACCCGGCCCACCACGACCTGCTGTTCGAGCGCTTCATGTCGGCGGACCGCAACGAACCCCCCGACATCGACGTCGATTTCGAGCACGAGCGGCGTGAGGAGATCATCCAGTACATCTATGGGCGCTATGGCCGCGAGCGGGCGGGCATTGCCGCGACCGTGATCCGCTATCGCCCCCGCAGCGCCATCCGCGAGGTGGGCAAGGCGCTGGGCCTGACCGAGGATGTCACCGCCCGTCTGGCCGGAACCCAGTGGGGCAGCTGGGGGACGGCCATCGCCGACGAACGGATCGAACAGGCGGGCCTCGATCCGGCCAATCCGATGATCCGGCGCGCGGTCACCATGGCCGGGCGGATCATGGGCTTTCCCCGGCATCTGTCGCAGCACGTGGGCGGCTTTATCCTGACGCGCGGGCGGCTGGACGAACTGGTGCCGATCGGCAATGCGGCCATGGCCGACCGCACGTTTATCGAGTGGGACAAGGATGACATCGACGAACTGGGCCTGATGAAGGTCGATGTGCTGGCGCTGGGCATGCTGACCTGTATCCGGAAGGCTCTGGACCTGATGCGCCTGCATGAGGGGATCGATCATGACCTCGCGACCCTCCCCCCCGAACAGGCCGACGTCTACGACATGCTGTGTCGTGGGGACTCGATCGGTGTCTTCCAGGTCGAGAGCCGGGCGCAGATCAACATGCTCCCGCGCCTCAAGCCCCGGGTCTTCTATGATCTGGTGATCCAGGTGGCGATCGTGCGCCCGGGGCCCATCCAGGGCGACATGGTCCACCCCTATCTGCGCCGGCGCGCAGGAACCGAGGCGGTGGTCTATGCCAGTCCGGCTCCGCCGCATGATCCCGAGGAGTTGAGGAAGGTGCTGAACCGCACACTCGGGGTCCCCCTGTTTCAGGAGCAGGCGATGAAGGTCGCCATGGTCGCGGCCGAGTTCACCGACAAGGAGGCCAACGGCCTGCGCAAGGCCATGGGGACCTTCCGGGGCGACGGCACGCTGCACACCTATGAGGACCGCATGGTCGGGCGGATGATCGCCCGCGGCTATGATCCCGATTTTGCCAGGCGCTGCTTCGAGCAGATCAAGGGCTTTGGCTCGTACGGGTTTCCCGAAAGCCACGCGGCCAGTTTCGCGCGGCTGGTCTATGTCTCCAGCTACATCAAATGCCGGCATCCTGCGGCTTTTGCCGCCGCCCTGCTGAACAGCCAGCCGATGGGCTTCTATGCCCCGGCCCAGATCGTGCGGGACGCCCAGGAACACGGGGTCGAGGTGCGGCCGATCGACGTCAACCACAGCCACTGGGACAACACGCTTGAGGGGCCCGCCGAGGCGCTTGCCCTGCGGCTCGGCTTCCGCCAGATCGGGGGCTTCAGGGAGGATTGGGCGGATGATCTGGTCCTGGCCCGCACCCGGCCGTTCGACACGATCGAGGGGCTGATGCGCCGGGCGCGCCTGCCGGTCGCGGCCATTCGCAAGCTGGCCGATGCCGACGCCTTTCGCTCACTCGGGCTCGACCGGCGCGAGGCCCTGTGGGAGGCACGTCGCCTGCCGGACGATGACGCCCTGCCGCTGTTCGCCGCTGCCGCAGTCCGGGAACTGGGCGAGGAGCCGGACGCCGCCCTGCCACGCATGGGGCTGGGCGAACACGTTGCCGCCGACTATCAGACGACACGGCTGTCGCTGAAGGCCCACCCCATGGCCATCCTGCGGCCGACGTTTGCGGCCGAGGGTCTGGTGACCTGTCGTGAGGTCGAGGCCCGCCGGTCCGGATCCATCGTGCGAACAGCCGGTGTGGTGTTGGTCCGCCAAAGGCCCGGCAACGGCAAGGCCATCTTCATCACCTTGGAGGACGAGACCGGGGTCACCAATCTGGTTCTATGGGTTCCCGTGTTTGAGGCGCACCGCCGCATCGTCATGAGCGCGCGCCTGCTGGGCGTCGAGGGCACGGTGGAAAAGAGCGTCGAGGGAGTCGTGCACCTTATGGCCCGGCGCCTTTGGGACCGGACGGGAGAGCTGCAGCACCTGTCCGCCGATCACGATGCGGTGGTGCAGCTGTCCGGTGCCGACGAGTTCATCAAGCCCCAGCACCCCCGTAACCTGCGGGTCCTGCCGGGGTCGCGGGACTTTCACTGAAGGGGCTCAGCAGCCGCCCATGCGACATCCGGCGCAGGTGCCGGACTTGAGCGGGGCCGTGGTCGCGCGGGCCACCAGTCGGGACAGCAGTGCCTGTTCCTCGGCGGTCAATGTCCGGACGAAGTCTGCAATCGGGGTTTCGCAAGCCCCGGCGCAATTCTGGATGCCCCTATCCCGTTGGCATCAGGAAGATCTCGTTGACGGCGCAGCGGGGATCGGCCTCAAGGGCAAACAGGGCTGCGTCCGCGACGTCTTCTGGCTGAAGCTTGTCAGGCTTGGCTTCGTCGAAGAAGGGCGTGTCCACCATGCCGGGGGCGATGATCGTGCAGCGCCCGCCAAACGCCTTCATCTCTTCGGCAAGATTGCCGCCATAGCCGTGCACGAACCACTTGGTCGCGCCATAGACCGAGCCGGACAGGTGGCGCCGGCCTGCGGCCGACCCCGTCAGCAGCAGATGCCCGGCCTGGGGCTTCAGATGCGGCATG
The DNA here is from genome assembly GCA_018826885.1 of Alphaproteobacteria bacterium. Taxonomy (GTDB): domain Bacteria; phylum Pseudomonadota; class Alphaproteobacteria; order Caulobacterales; family Caulobacteraceae; genus Brevundimonas. Next base: position 11,672 of record JAHJYN010000024.1, read on the forward strand.
GCGGCCTTGGCGGTCCACAGCACGCCCATGACGTTGACCTGGATCATCTGCGCCCACTCTTCCGGGTCGCCCGCCTCGGTGCCCGACGTCGAGACGCCGGTGCCGGCGTTGGCGTAGGCCGCGTTGAGCGGGCCGGCGTGCTCCACGAACCGGTCCAGCGCCGCCTTTACCTCTTCGAGGTTGGCGACATCGCCCGGGAGGGCCATGGCCTTGTCGCCTAGCTCCTTGACCAGCGTCTCCAGCTTGTCTTGCGAGCGGGCAAACAGGCCGACGTGCCAGCCCCTTGAAACGGCGAGGCGTGCCGTGGCGGCGCCGATGCCGCTGGAGGCGCCGGTGATGAACAGTGTCTTCGCGCTCATGGTCGATATCCCGTGTTGAAGGTGAGGCCTGTCGAGCGCTTCGAAACCCATTCCGTTGCCTCGGGACGGCCGCCGACGCTGCGGGCCGTGCAGCGGGGGTGGCGTCGGGTCGCACCCTCGATCCGGGGGGAAAAGGCAACGTCCGTCGCCCGGTCGCGTTGACGCCGGACACCTTGAAAGGACCCCCATGTCGACGATCACGACCGTAAACCCCGCAACCGGGCAGGAACTCGAGACCTATTCCGTCATGACCGAGGCGGAGGCGACCGAACGCCTCGAAGCCTCTCACGGGGCGTTTCTGGCGTGGCGCAAGACGGACCATTCAGAGCGGGCGACGGTGCTGAAGGCGATTGCTGGCAGGCTGCGCGACGAGGCTGAGGACCTTGCCACGCTGATGACGCGCGAGACCGGCAAGCTGTTCAAGGACGGCCTGACCGAAGTCGAGATCTGCGCGGCCATCTTCGACTATGCGGCCGAGAAGGGCCCTGCGGCGCTTGCCGATGAAGAGCGGACCTATGGCGCTGACGGTCAGCGCGGCGTCGTCAGCTATCAACCGATCGGGGTGATCTATTCGATCCAGCCGTGGAACTTCCCTTTCTACCAGCCCGTCCGCGTGCTGGCCTCGGCGGTGATGGCGGGCAACGGCTGTGTCCTGAAGCACGCCAGCATCTGCACCGGGTCGGCCCTGCGGCTGCGCGCGCTTTGTATCGCGGCGGGCTTGCCCGAGGACCTGTTCCAGGTGGTGGTGATCGACCACGAGACCAGCGACGCCCTGATCGAACACTCGCTGGTGCGGGGCGTGACCCTGACAGGTAGTGACGGGGCCGGGCGTCACGTCGGGGGCGTGGCCGGGAAGGCGCTGAAGAAGACCGTGCTCGAGCTGGGGTCGAATGACGCCTATCTGGTGCTGGCCGACGCTGACATCGAGACGGCTGTCAAATTCTCGGTCATGGGGCGGCTCTACAACAATGGCGAGACCTGCGTGTCGGCCAAGCGCTTCATCGTGACGGACGCGGTCTATGATCGGTTCGTCGAGGCGTTCGTGGCCAGGATGGAGGCCATCACCCCTGGCGACCCCATGGACGAGGACTGCGAACTGGGCCCGCTGTCCAGCCAGGATCAGTTCGAGACCGTCCGCGATCAGGTCGAGAAAAGCGTCGCCAGGGGCGCGAAAATCCTGTGCGGCGGAAAGGTGCCCGATCGTACGGGGGCCTACTATCCCGCGACCGTGCTCGGCGACGTCACCCCCGGCATGCCCGCCTATGACGACGAAATCTTCGGTCCGGTCGCGTCCATTATCCGTGCCAGGGATGACGAGGACGCCATGCGGCTGGCCAATGACAGCCGCTACGGCCTCGGTGGCGGGATCTTCTCGCGTAACGAGGACAGGGCCTTCAGACTCGCCCGCGATCATTTCGATACGGGAATGGTGCGGATCAACTCCTTCGGCGCCGCAGACCCGAACATGCCCTTCGGCGGGGTCAAGGACTCCGGATACGGGCGCGAGCACGGTGGCTTCGGCCTGAAGGAGTTCGTCAACGTCAAGTCCATCTTCCTGCCGTGAGCCGGTCCGGCTGGCGGTCTCGGGCCCGGGATCGACCAGAGCCGATTTTTGAGGCGACCGCCGCCGCTCGTTGTCGCGTCCGGATCGAATCCGACGGCGACCGGATCGCCGAACCTCCCCTCTGAAAGGAATGCCCATGACCCTGTCCATCCTCGTCGCCGGCGCCACCGGCAAGACCGGCCTGCACCTCGTTCGCTATCTCCTCGATCAGGGAGCGATACCGACTGCCCTGGTCAGGGAGGAGTCAGACACCTCCGCGCTCCCGTCCGGTGTTCACCTGCGACAGGGTGATCTGACGGACCTGCCGGGTGACGTCTGCGCGGGCATGGATGCGGTGGTCTTCGCGGCGGGCGCAGGCGGGTCGTCCAACTCCGAAATGACCGACGCCGTGGATCGTGACGGCGCCCGACGCCTGATCGATCTGGCCCGGAAAGCCGGGGTGGGCCGGTTCGTGATGCTCAGTTCCATAGGAGCCGATCAGGTGAACCCCACGGGCGACCTCGCCCATTACCTCAAGGCTAAACATGTGGCTGACGAGCACCTCAAAAGCTCGGGTCTGACCTACGCCATTCTGCGTCCGGTCGCCCTGACCGACGACGGGCCGCAGGGGGAGCCTGTTCTGGGCGAGGCGGTCGACAAGACCGCATCGGCGTCGCGCGCGGATGTCGCCCGGCTGCTGGCCGAGGCGGCCGTGACAGGTCGGCTCGACGGACAGGTGCAGAATATGCAGTCGGCGGAATCCTGACCGCGACCTTGCGGGCGGTGTGATCGGCTGCAACGCCACAGTGTCGGCGATGAGCGGCAGTGCCGAAAGGGTCTGGCCCACTCTCGGGAAGCGGGCCATTATCCGGGGGCGGGCTTCGGCCGCGCGCGGACGGGCGACAAAGGGTTGATATGGTGTTTGAACACGTACCCCTTCACCCCCTTGAGCGCGGATACCTTGGCGTGCTCCGGATCCGGGCCGCGTTCGGATGGCTGATGGTCGGACTGGTGGCCGCAGGGATTGAGGTCTTCCTTCACTGGCGGACGGATGCCCCGCCGGGTCTGGTTGCCGGTCCCGTGATCCTGCTGGGTCTGGTGTCCGTCGTCTTTTTCGTGCCGCGACGCTGGCGTCGATGGGGCTATGCCTTCACCGAGAGAGAACTGCACATCGCCCATGGATGGCTGGTGCGGGTACACACGGTTGTCCCGGTCTCGCGCGTCCAGCATATCGACGTCAGCCAGGGGCCACTCGAACGCGGCGCCGGCGTTGCGACTCTCAGCCTGCATACGGCGGGCACCGAGAACAGCCTGGTCGCCCTGCCCGGCATCCGGCGTCAACGCGCCGAGGAAATCCGGGACGCGATCCGTGACCGGATCAGTGACGCGCCCTGGTGACCGCCGCCGCTTCACCTCCCCAAGCGGACGTCATGCCGCCACGGCGGCTGGACCCCCGCACCATCCTTGTGGGCACCTTGCGAGGCGCTCCATCTCTCGTCTTCGGCGTGCCGGTGGTTCTCGCCTGGTCGCAGCGGGAGGGCGTTTCACCCCTGTCTCTCCTGATCGGGATGGCCGTGTTGCTGGTCATCGCCTTCATCTCTGCCTGGGTGCGCTGGCGCACATTCACCTACCAGATCCTGCCCGGCGAGGTCGTGATCGCCCGGGGCCTGATCAAGCGTACCCGGCGGTCCATACCCGTCGAGCGCATCCAGGACGTCTCGATCAATCGGGGACCTCTCTCCCGCCTGATCGGGATTGCCGAAGTCCGGATCGAGACCGGGGCAGGGGAGGCGGATGAAGGTCGACTGGTCAGCGTCAGCCTCTCCGAGGCCCACCGCCTTCGGGAGGTGCTTCGCCAGATCCGGACGCGCAGTGGCCCCGTCGAGACCACCGTCGGCGACCGCGAGGTCGCGAGCGAGGTGAAGCTGTTTGGAATGGGGTTCGCGCGACTGCTGTTTTCCGGCCTCTTCAACTTCTCGCTCGTCTGGCTCGTCGCCGTCTTTGGCTTGCTGCAGTACCTGGAACAGTGGCCCGGCTACGGGTGGGATCGGCTGCTGGAGGCGGTCGGCATGGCCGAACAGGCCCTGCGAACACACGTCAGCCAGACGGTGATCCTTGTCGCTGCAGGAGGAGCTGTCGCGCTCGGACTTCTGGCCGGTGTCGCCCAGACTGTGTTGCGCAATTTCGGCTTCACGCTCACCTACGGCGAAGGGCGGTTTCGCTACAGGCGCGGCCTGTTAACGCGAACCGAAGTGGTCGTGGCGAAGCGGCAGATTCAACTCGGCCTCACCGAGCGCGGCATTGTAAGCGGCCTGCTCGGCTGGGCGGCCTTCAAGGTCCAGACGCTCGCCGGGAGCGATCATGCTTCGGGTCGACAGGAACTGGCGCCGTTCGCGACGTCACCAGAACTGGCTTCCATTCTCGCCTGTACCGGGCTGCCACACTTCGACCGCTCAGGGCTGCGGGCCGTCTCGAAGTGGCATGGTCTCGTCGCCCTCGTCGGCTTTGTTCTGCTACCCCTTGTTTGCATCGTCGCGGCGATGCGCTTCTTTCCGACCGCAGGGTTCCTTTTGCTCGCGATGCCGGTTCCGCTCGGGATTGCCCTGCTGCGCCGCCACCGTCACCGCTATGCGCTGGCCGCCAGTAGCGTGCAGGTCACGCGCGGGGTGCTCGTTCACCGTGCCTGGACCGTCCCCTATGGCAATGTTCAGGCCATCACCGTGCGGCGCGGACCGATCCAGCGGCTGCTGGGTGTCGCGACAGTGCGGATCGACACGGCTGGCGGCAGCGGGATCAACGGGCCGCATGTGCACGACATCGCCGACAACCGCACAGGGGCTTTCGTGTCCGATCTGATCGCGCGTGTCGAAGCGTTGGACAAGGCCGCCGCTCCCGGCGGCCCGGGTCGCTAGGGGCGTGGCGCGCGGGGGGTGCGGCCGTGTCCGCGGAAGCACTTTGAGGCGCGCGTGACATCTTCTAGGTTCGGTTCATGAAGGCGGATGAACCGATCGACGCCCTGAGCGAGAAGGAACGGCAGGCGCTGCGTCTGCTGCTCGCCGGCCATGATGCCAAGTCGAGCGCTCGCAAACTCGGGGTGTCGCACCATGCGGTCCACGATCGGCTCCGGCGGGCTCGACTGAAACTGGGGACGACCGGCAGCCGCGAGGCGGCTCTCCTGCTCAGTGCCTCAGAGGCGACGACACCCGATTCCCTTGTGCACGAACCGTTCGGGGATGAGGTCAGCGCGGTCTTCCCCGAGGATCCTTCCAGCGCCACCCAGAAGCGTCCGGGCTCATCCCGGTCGCAATGGCGCAGGAAAGGTTTGATCCTCATGTCTATCAGCATCCTGATCGTCGCCGCCGCCATGGCCCTCAACAGCCAGCAAGCCCCGTCTCAGACCAGCGCCACGCCGGGCCCTGACAGCGTCGTCGCGGCCTCACCGCAATCGTCCTCGCGGGCCGAACAGCCGGTGCAGGCCCGGCCGAGGTCGGCCGCCGCCGCGCAGGCCTTCATGACCATGGTCGACTCGCGCGACGCAGCGGCAAGCTACGCGGCCGCCGCTCCGGCCCTGCGCGACGCCTACGGGTTCGGCATCTGGGAACTGGGCGTGGCCTTGCACGCCTCGGACGGAGGCGCGCAGCGTCGAACCCTTGTCCGCGTCGAGCGCGACGTCAGCCCGTCCAATCCCGCCTATGAGGCGCTCGAGATCCTGACGTTCGACACGATCATGATGAACGGCGTTCGCAAGACCGAGCGGCTCGCGATGGCGCTGATTGATGGCGTATGGCGGGTCGCGACGCTGGACATCGAAGCTGTCGGCGAGGAGTGATGCCGGAGGGGCGGCGCCGGCAGACGTCGCCCCTTCGTCCCTTTGCCGGGCGACACCGATGACGAGGCCCCAGATGCGCCCCCAGGACTACACAGGAACGTCGCCCCGGCCCGGCCGTTGGGCCCTCATGTCGATCCGGCGCCTCCTCCCTCTTGCTCTCATTTCCGGCATATGGCGGCCAAGGTTATCGCTGCCGGGGCAGTATCGGCATTCATCACGATGTCGATTGTCTGATCTGCCGCGATGTGCAGATCAGTCCGTGTGAAGATCGGAGACACGCCTACCCCCTCAAAGGTGCAACCTGACTCAACGGTAGAGCAATATTCTGGGTTGTGAAGCGCCCGCGGGAACGCGGGTTCCTTTTTTCCTGGATCCGATGCACAGGCGCTCTGTCACTCGCGAGCCCGGGGAGTAGGCGGCCCGCCAGCCCTTGGTTTGAGTGGCGTAATCAGGATCGTCCCTGGCAGCTGTGCCCTCCGTGCCAGTGGGGGCTCATTCTCCGCTCAGCAAGCGCCGTGCACTCCCTACAGCCGTAGAGGGTTTTGGAGGGTTCGCATTTCTCTGCTAGCGGTTGCATGACTTCGGTTTCGCGTGCGGGGGCATTATGGCCAGACTTCTGTGGATTTGTATTCTGGCCTTGATCGCCGGACCGGTCATGGCGCAGGAGGCGCCCTCACGGGGCCCGGCTCCAGCCTGGGCTGATGTCCTCGATGTGCCGATTCCGGAAACGGGCTCTGCCGGGCAGGCCGGGGTGCACCTGCACCTGATCGACCAGCAGGTGTATTTCGACGATGCCGGGAGCCATGCCTACATCCGCACCGCCTACACGGTGACCTCGTCTCAAGGGATGGCCTTGGCGACCTTTGGCCTGGTCTGGAACCCGGCCTTCCAGACGGTCACCGTCCACGAAGCCGAAATCTGGCGGGGTGATCAGAAGATTGATGTCCTGCAGGATCAGGATTTTGAGATCATCCGCCGCGAGGAAAACCTGCGCCGCTCCATGTTGACGGGTGTGCTGACCGGCGTGCTGCAACCCCGCGGGCTTCGCGTCGGCGATACGCTCGTCTTCAGCTATTCAATGACTACGCTCGACCCGACCTTTGACGGGCACCACGAGATAATGGCGACCTTTGCCTTTCCCCTGTCCGTTGACCGGCTTCGGATCAGGGCCAGCTGGCCTGACTCCGTCGACATCCGGGTGCGAGGGAATGGACGGGTTGATACGCCCTCCATCCGGCGCGAGGGCGCTCTCTCGGTCGTCGAGGTTGACCAGAGAGATTTCGAGCCGCTTCAGGTTCCGAGCAATGTGCCCCAGCGGTATCAGCACATTCGTCAACTCGAGTTCACGGACTATGCGGAATGGGCCCAGATATCGACTCTGATGGCGCCCCTGTATGACCGGACTGCGGTGCTTGAGCCCGGGTCTGCTCTCATGGAGCAGGTTGAGTCCATAAGGGCGTCGGGTGGCACCCCGGCGCAAATGACGATGGCCGCCCTGCGACTGGTGCAGGATGAAATCCGCTATGTTGCCCTGGCCATGGGGGAGGGGGGACTGGTCCCCGTCTCGGCGGAGGAAACCTGGCGTAATCGCTACGGCGACTGCAAGGCCAAGTCCGCCCTGCTGATTGCGATCCTGCGCGAGCTGGGCATCGAGGCCCAACCGGCGCTGGTGAGCTTCACCTTCGGAGACGGACTCGATCAGCGGCTTCCGCTGATTGCCCTGTTTGACCATGTGATCGTCCGGGCGGTGATCGACGGAGAGGTTTACTGGCTGGACGGGACACGGACGGGAGACCGGTCGCTGGCGGAGGCATCCAACCTCTCGTTCAAGTGGGCCCTGCCGGTGTCAGAGGCCGGCCACGCGCTGGAGGCCATGCCCCAACCTGCCCTGCAGTACCCCCTTCAGGACGTGACGGTTCGCATCGACGCCTCTGCCGGGCTCTACGCCCCCGTGGCCGTGGAGGGCGAAGCCATCCTGCGCGGCGCGGAGGCTGCCGAGATGAATGCACTGCTGACGGCCGTGCCCGAATCCGACCGCAACCTGTTTGCCCGGACACTGATCCCGACGGTCGGGCAAATGGACGACCCCGAGATCAGCATTGCGTACGATCAGGATACCGGTGAGCTGAGAATGACCCTGGCAGGACAGGCCACGCTGTCATGGCGGGACGGTGCCGGCGGACGCAAGGAGTGGTCGATGCCGCTCACTCAGCCTGTTCTCGACCTGTACACGGAGCGCCAGCCCGGGCCTTTCGAAGCCGTGCCGCTCAACATTGTTCACCCCTATTCTTCGAGGCTGCGATACGCGGTGGTGCTCCCCGAGACGGGGGCCGGCTACGAAGTGTCCGGTGAGGCATTTGACGTCGTTCTCTTCGGTCATCAGATCAACAGGACGGTCGAGATTGAGGGCGGTATCGTCACGGCAGACGTGCTTCATCGCAGTCTCGTGGCAGAAATTCCCCTCGAGCAGGGTCGCGCCGACCAGGACACCTTGCGGTCGATGCGCAGCGATCAGATCCGGATCCGGGCCCCCGATGGATATCGCCCGACCGAGGCCGATCTTGTCGCCCTGGAGGGCAGCAGTGACCAGACAGCCAAGGACCATATTGATCGCGGCCTGGTCCTTTGGAGGAGCGGGGAGTCGACCCTGGCGGTCGAGGCCTTCGACAGGGCCATCGTCCTGGAGCCTGACAACGCCAACGCCCATGCCAACCGGGGCCTTGTAAGGGTCTACCTTGGTCAGTTCGAGGAGGCCGAAGCCGATATCGAACGGGCCCTCGATCTCGATCCGTCCGAGACCGTCGCCATGAACGGGCGAGGGATGCTGGCGATGCGGGCCGGCGACTACGAAGAGGCCGTGATCGCCTTCTCCCGTTCGATCCGCTACTCGGAGGACAATATCTGGGCGCTCGGCCAGCGGGCAAATGCCTATGTCGTCCTCGGGGAGTATGACAAGGCTCTGGCTGACGCCGATCGTGTCCTCGAGGCCGTGCCCGGCAGCCAGCAGGTGATCCTGACCAAGTCGGCGATTCTCGTGCTTGCCCACCGGGCGGATGAGGCCCTGGCCCTGATTGAGGCTGCGCTGGCAGACAGTCCTGACGACCCCGCGTATCTGGCGACCATGGCCGATCTCCAGCTGGAATACGGCGATCCCGGTCTGGCCCTTGCCGCGGCGGACAGCGCCCTGTCGATCGTCGGTGACGACCCGGCCATGCTGACCATTCGCAGTATTGCCCACTATCGCATGGGCGATGACGCTTTGGGCGCCGCCAGTCTGTCAGAAGCGCGGGTTGCGGCTGCGGGGCAACCCGACGCCCTCAACAATATTTGCTGGGGGTTGGCGCTCGAAAATCTCGATCTCGAAGGCGCGCTTGCCGACTGTGACGCGGCGCTCGCGGCTGCGCCCGGAGCGGCCAACATCATGGACAGTCGCGCCATGGTTCTGCTGCGCCTCGGGCGGTTCGACGAGGCCCTGGCCCAGTATGACGAGGCGCTCCTCGTGGCTCCGGATCTGGCGCCGTCGCTGTATGGGCGGGGCGTGGCGAAGTGGGCCCTCGGCCGGCAGGCCGAGGGGCAGGCCGACATGGACAACGCGGTCTCGCTCGATCGGCACGTATCCGAATCCTTCGCTGATGTTGAAAGCGTGGACATGCCCGCGCGCGACGGGGCGCCCCGGCCCTGAGGGCTGCCGAGACGGCAATACCGACGCGACCGGGCTGACCATGAACCCGGGCGAGGCCATCGGCGTTCACGATGTCCGGCTGGCCAGCACCCGTCTCTTTCGCCGGTGGCAGAGGCACGGGGTCGTCACCCGGCCTCGACGGCCCCTGCCCGCAGGAACGCGGATCCGACAAGGCCGAGCGGCCCATCGAGACGGGCGACGGCTTCCGCAACGTGCCGGGAGCCAACGCGAAGATCGCGCTCTGACGTTCCGTTCAGCGCAAGTGTTGCGAGGGCAGGGGGCCGGGCATTGGCGCCGCGCCGGTAGGCGGGGTCATAGTGTTGCAGCATCAGGTCCGTGACGAGTGGGGCAAGGCGTCCCTCTCGCGCAGCGGTGATCCAGCCCGCGACGGTCTCCCGGCTGTGGTGCCGCGGGAGGCGCCGGAGCGCCGCCTCCAGCGCTTGGGGGTCCGCGCCGATCTCCTGATAATCCTTCAGGACCAGCGCCACCCGCGCCGCGATCGGCACCGTGACCTCAATGCGGGGCGCTGTCTTCATCGCGGCCCAGAGGACCGGCGGTAGCGTGAGATTACCGATGCGGCTGGATTCGGCTTCAACGACGATCGGCCGCGTCCGGTCCAGACGGTCCAGAGTCCCGGCGATGCGGCTCTCGAACTGTTTCTGTGCGGGTTGGGCGACCGACATCGCCCCGAACAGGGAGCCGCGGTGATCCGCAAGGGCCTCAAGGTCGATCGTCTGCACGCCCTCCTGCGGCAGCCGCCGAAGGATCCCGGTCTTGCCGCTGCCGGTGTACCCATCCAGCAAGACCAGCCTGAGAGCCGTGTCGGCGGGCGCGTCCCGGCCGTAGAGATCGGCGACGACCTTGCGCCGCCAGGTCTGATACCCGCCCTCGAGCCGGGTCACCGGCCAACCGACCTGCTCCATGACCGTGGCCATGGCGGCCGATCGCTGGCCGCCTCGCCAGCAGTAGACCAGGGGGCGAAAAGTCCCGTCCCGATCTGCCAGGGCCGTCTCAAGGTGACCGGCGATGTTGCGGGCGACATGGGCCGCGCCGATGCGTCGCGCGAGAAATTTTGAACGCTGTACGAACATCGTGCCGACCTCGGCACGCTGCGCATCGTCAAGAACCGGCAGGTTGATGGCGCCCGGGATGTGGTCCTCGGCGAACTCTCCCGGACTGCGCACATCGATGATGGCATCGTAGCCCTGACGGGCCGCAAGACCGAGATCTGACGTCGTGCGGATCACGGCCGCTGGGTCACGGTGACGCCGGCGGGCCCTTCGATCACCCGGCCGACAGGACGCGCGTCGAGAAAGCCGAGCGACCGGGCCAGCTCCAAAACCTCCCGGGCCTGATCCTCTGCGACCGCAATCAGGAGCCCGCCGCTTGTCTGCGGGTCCGTCAGGAGGTCCCGTCGCCAGTCGGCAAAGCCGTCGGGCAGGGTCACGGCGTCGCCGTAGGCCGCCCAGTTGCGAACCGAGGCTCCCGTGCGCACACCCGCCTCGGCCAGAGCCGCAGACGACGGCAGACAGGCCGGAGCATCCGCGTCGACGTCGAGGGCGACGCCGGAGCCGCGTGCCATCTCGAGGGCATGACCCAGAAGGCCAAAGCCCGTGACGTCGGTGACGGCGTGGACACCCGCCATGTCGGGAAGCCTTGCGCCCAGGGTGTTCAGCCGGGTGGTGGACCCGATAAGGGCGTCGTAACCCGCGTCATCCAGCCGCCCCTGTTTGAAGGCCGCACTCAGAACGCCGACGCCGAGGGGCTTGGTCAGGATCAGAATGTCACCGGCCCGGGCCGTCCGGTTCGCAAGCACCTTGTCCGGGTGGACAAGCCCGAGGGCCACGAGTCCGTAAATCGGCTCGACACTGTCGATGGAGTGACCGCCGGCGATCGGAATCCCGGCGGCGGCGCACACTGCGGCTCCCCCCTCCAGCACCTTGCCGATCGTCCCGACCGATAATTTGCCGATCGGCATGCCGACGATGGCGAGGGCGAATATCGGCGTCGCCCCCATGGCGTAGACGTCGGACAGGGCGTTGGTCGCAGCGATGCGGCCAAAGTCGAACGGATCGTCGACCATCGGCATGAAGAAGTCGGTGGTGGCGACCAGGGCCTGACTGTCGTTCAGGCGCCAGACGGCCGCGTCGTCCGAGGTCTCCCGGCCGATCATCAATGACGCAAAGGGCCCGGCCTGGGGTGTGCCGGCGAGGATCTCCCGGAGAACATCCGGAGCGATCTTGCACCCGCAGCCGCCGCCATGGGCAAGGGATGTCAGTCTGGGCTCGGCCTGGGTCATGTCCCGAGGTCTCCTGTCCGGCGGCGCACGTCAACCGGCAACGTTCAAAGCGCATCGTCCGGCGTCTGCGGATACGCCCTGCAGGGTGCTGTCAGGATGACTTTTCAGGGTCCACTTTCGGCTGCCGGGTACACGGGACTCCGCCGAAAAGTGCAGGAAATCTCTCAGCGGCCTTGTTCAGCTGCGAACGAGTCAGTTCGCGGAATGAGCGCTGAACTCAACGGGCACCAACGATTGTGGCTCTGACCTGACACCACCCTCCAGGCACGTCCAAACTGAGATGTTCTCCAAATGTGGGTTTCTGGCTTCGACGAGGCATTTCCGCGTGGTAGCCATGCTTCGACATTGATTGGGGGAGAAGTCATGGCTGTGGTTAATGGAACGGATGAGAGCGAAACGATCGTCGGCACGTTCGGCGCCGACACGCTTAACGGCAACGGCGGTGACGACCTCATCGATGGCTTGGGCGGCAATGACAGCCTTAACGGAGGCAACGGAAACGACATTCTCTACGGAGGCGATGGCAACGATACCTTGAACGGGGATGCTGGTGACGACATCCTTGAGGGCGAGGCTGGTGATGACAGCCTCAACGGGGGTGCGGGCTTTGACATCGCCAGCTATCTCAACGCGACCGCGGGTGTAACCGTCTCACTCTTGCTGGGCAGGCAGAATACAGGACAGGGCACGGACACGCTCGTCAGTATCGAGGGGCTGTTCGGCTCCCGGTACAATGATCGCCTGACCGGAGACAACGGCAATAACCTGCTTGATGGGGGGGAAGGTGCCGATCACCTTTCCGGCGGCGGCGGCGACGATATCCTCCAAGTCTACTACGGTACGGATCTGGTGGCGGGGGACCGCTTCAGTGGCGGTAGCGGCTATGACATTCTGTACCTTGCGTCCGCAGCGGATCTGACCGTTGCGACGATTGATGCCGATGTGGAAGCGTTGGTCTCCCTATCAGGCCTGTCGATCACCCCGACTCAGCTTGGCCGCTTCATTCACGTTGAAACGAGGGAATCCATCACGATCAGTTCCGGGGGGGTGGCAGACCTGACCGGGGCAGCCGTATGGACAGAACAGTTCTACCTCGCAGCTTCAGGCATTACGCTCAACCTGACCGGCAATCAGGTAGCCGGGCAAACGGTGTTCGGCAGCTCGGCGGCAGACACGGTGCTGGGAGGGGATCGCGATGATACCTTCCATGGAGGCGGTGGCAGTGACGTCTTAAGCGGCGGGGCCGGCAACGACCAACTATTTGGCGAAGACGGCGATGATACGCTTCGCGGGGGCCTTGGGAATGATTTGCTCACCGGCTCCGAAGGGAACGACCTTCTTGAAGGCGAAGACGGCGACGATGAACTGCATGGCGGCTATGGCGATGACATCCTTCGCGGCGGCAGTGGCAACGATACTCTGACGGACGGCGAAGACGACGGCAGCGACCAGCTGTACGGTGGAGACGGCGACGACATTCTGAGAATAAATATCGGCCAGTATGTAGGACCCGAGAGTCGTAGTGACCGCAACGTGTACGACGGAGGCGATGGCGACGATACCTTTGAATTGTCCGGCAATGCCTCCATGTCGGTCCCCGGCCAAGCCTTTATCGGCGGCACCGGCACGGACAGGGTGAATTTGGGCCATATCGGGGTCGACGCAGACCTGACCGGCTTTGTCTTTGACGGAATCGAGGAATTGGTTGGGTTTGCCGGTTTCAGGCTGACGGCCAGTCAGATGGACGGGCTGAATTATCTGGACTCCGGCAGGGGTTCCAACTCGCGCATAACCATCACAACGGCCGGTGCCGTTGATATGCGTGGGGCGACTGTCCTCTCGCAATTTATAGATCTGGCCACAGGCGGCATCACCCTAAACCTTGCGGGAATTGACCGCGTGTTTTCGATCAATGGCAGCAGCGGCGACGATACGGTCACCGGGGGGGCCTCGGCCGATGAAATCGTTGGCATGGCCGGCAACGACATTCTGAATGGAGATGGCGGCGACGACATCCTGACAGGGGGGGGCGGCAACGACGTCCTCTTCGGCGGGGCCGGCTTTGATACCGCGATCTTCAGCGGCCAACGCTCCGACTACACCCTTCAAACGAATGCTGACGGCTCCTTGACAGTATCCGGCCTGGATGGAGTGGACGTTGTCGACGGTGTCGAGCGACTACAGTTTTCCGACAACACCGTAGCCATAGCCGAAGGCGTCACCTGGTTCGGTGACGACTCTGACGAAACGGTCAACGGCTCCGACGAGCAAGATATCATGCGGGGATCCGGCGGCAACGATACCTTCCACGGCTTCGGCGGAGCGGATCTTCTATACGGAGAGGACGGCCACGACTCGCTGATGGGGGGTGAGGGCGACGACCATCTTTGGGGCGGGGCAGGGAACGACATCCTTGATGGCGGACCGGGAGGTGAGGACTGGGCCAACGGCGAGGCCGGCGACGACTGGATATCAAATGCTCGCCACGCCGACGGCGGTAGTGGTGATGATCATTACTTCAACAATTCTGGCATCAGCGAAGAGATCGGCGGCGGGATCGACACGATATACGTCACGTCCAACTACTACGATTTGGGCGCCTCAGGACGCATAGAAAACGTCTATTTTTCCTGGAGCGACAACCCGTTCGGCGCCCACACGACCTACGAGGGCGTTACGGGCATCGGTAATAGCTATGACAACATTATTGTTGGCGCCTCCGGCAATGATACGCTCATCGGCGGGGAAGGAAATGATACGCTCCGGGGTGAAGGGGGTGATGACTATCTCCATGGCGACACCGGCAATAATACACTTTACGGTGGCGGCGGTAACGATTTTCTTAGCGCCGCCGACGGAAGCAATGCCCTGTTCGGCGAGGAGGGTAATGACACCTATGAAATACTATGGTCGAATACTTCTGTTATCGAGTTTGATGATGAAGGCATAGATACGATCGTATCTGGAATTAATATTTACATGCCGGATAATGTTGAAAATCTGACCCTGATTGCTGGTTACAACTCTCACGCAGGGATCGATTATTACGGCGTCGGCAACGCTCTCGACAATGTCATAACCGGGAACAACGGTAACAACCTCCTCCTGGGAGGCGCCGGCGACGACACCATTTCCGGAGGCTTTGGTCGGGACGCCCTCTTCGGCGAAGCTGGAAACGACATGCTGATTGGGGGCTTCGATACCAACTATCTGGTCGGCGGCACCGGAGACGATCAGTTGTTCGGGGGCTTCAATGCCGACGCTCTCTATGGCGAAGACGGCGACGACGTCCTGTGGGGTGGAGAAGGCTTCTTTACGGACATCCTGGTCGGGGGCGCGGGCAACGACATCCTGCGGGGCGACTCGGGCGAAACCGATCCCGACTACGACCTGCTGGACGGGGATGGCGGCGACGACCTCTACTGGGTCGACACCGGTGATGATCTGACGTTCGAGGATGTCGGCGGCGGTACTGACACCGTCTATGCCGATGTGCGGGTCGCGAACGCCGGCGTCTATCTGTACGAGAATGTCGAGAATCTGGTGCTGGTCGGGACCACGGCGTTCGGCGTCGGCAACGGCCTCGACAATCTGATGATCGGCAGCGCCTCGGGCAACTATCTGCTGGGCGGCGCGGGCCATGATGTGCTGGACGGCCGTGGCGGCAATGATGTGCTGTTCGGCGAGGCGGGCAATGATGTGTTCGTCTTCCAGGCGGGCAGCGGCGGCGATGTGATCGGCGACTTCACGATCGGCTCGGACCGGATCGACCTGCGCGCCTTCGGCTTTGCCAATTTCGAGGATCTGGCGGTCAACTTCAGCCAGGTCGGGGCGGACGGCGCCATCAACCTGGGCAATGGCGACTTCATCGTCCTGCACGGGGTGACGATGGCCAATCTGACGGCGGCCCAGTTCATCTTCCCGGGACAGGCCTCGCCCGCCGAGGCGCTGGCCGGGATCATTGCGGCCGACGATGCGCGCTTTGCCGCCCGCCAGACCGCCCCGACCGAGGCGGACGCCGAGAGCGGCCCGCAGGTGCTGCCCGTGGCCGAGGACGGGGCCGGGAAGATGGCAGGTCCGCAGGTCCTGCCGTCGGCGCCCGACGATCTGGTCTTCGAGGCCAAGGGGGCCGGTCCGCAGATCCTGCCGGGCCTCGCGGACGATGACTTCGTCGTCCTCTCGAAGGAGGTCGCCGGACCCCTGGTGCTGCCGTCGGCGGGGCCGGGACCGGAGGCGAAGGACGCCGTCGGACCGCAGGTCCTGCCGGGCCTGGGCGCAGACGACTTCATCGTCGACAAGGGCGCCCTGGACGCTACGACGCTGGTGCTGCCCGGTGCAGACGGGACGCTGGACACCGGTACCCTGCCGGACAGTGTGGCGCTCAAGATGGCGCTGTGGGCCGACCTCGGCCACGGCCTCTTCCTGCCCGACACTTCCGGCGCCGACGTCCTGTCGCCCGAAAACGACTGGGGCTGGGCGTA
>JAHJYN010000025.1 GCA_018826885.1 Alphaproteobacteria bacterium
GGGTGCGGTTGGAGGTGTGGGTCATGATGTCATCCCATGGCCAGGGTGTTGATCTGAAGGATCGGAAGAAGGATCGACAGGACGATCAGGGCCACCACCCCGCCCATGACGATGATGATGCCGGGCTCCAGAAGGCTGAGCATCACGGCGGTAAAGGTGGCGAACTCGCGCTCCAGATAGTCGGCGGCGCGGTCCAGCAAGGGCTCCAGCCGCCCGGCCCCCTCGCCCGAGGCGGTCATGTGGACCAGCAGCGGCGGAAACACATCGGCGCGGCGCATGGCCCCCGACAGGGAGCCGCCCTCGCGCACCACATCGGCCATCACGCGGGTGGCGGCGGCCAGCCGGGTGTTCGAGACGGTGCGGGCGGTCAGGTTCAGCCCTTCCAGCACCGGAAGGCCCGAGGAGATCATGGTCGACAGGGTGCGGGCCATGCGCGCGGCATGCAGGTCGCGCGTCAGTCGGCCGGTGATCGGCAGACGCAGCAGCAGGGTATCAGCCTTCAGCCTGAGGGCCGGACGCCGCAGCGCCAGCCCCGTGATCGCGCCCAGACAGACCATCACCAGGGCAAAGATCAGCCCCCAGTCGCGCATGGCATGGGAGACGGCGATCACCCCCTGGGTCAGCAGGGGCAGGTCCTGATTCATGCTGCTGAACTGATCGACGACCTTGGGCACGACAAAGGTCATCAGGGCGGTGATCACGGCCAGCGCCACGGTCGCCAGCGCCGCCGGATAGACGAGGGCGGTGATGACCTTGCCCCGCACCTCCTGCTCGCGTTCCAGCCCGTCGGCCAGCCGCTCAAGGATCGGCTGCAAGGCCCCGGAGGATTCCCCCGCCGCCACCATGGCGCGGTACAGCGGCGGAAAGGCGCGGCCCTGTTCGGCCATGGCCTCGGACAGGCGGCGGCCCTCGACCACCCCCTGATGGACGGCCTCCAGACAGCGGCGCACCTTGGGCTTTTCGGCCTGGAGGGCGAGGGTGCGCACGGCCTCCTCGACCGGCACGACCGAGATCAGGGTCGCCAGTTGCCGCGTGGTCAACGCCAGCGCCCGTGCGTCCAGCTTCGTCCCGCCGGGGGTCTTTGCGCTATCAGTCCGCGACACGCCGCGACCGGGCTGGACCTCCAGCGGCATCAGCTGCTTGCGGCCGACCTGATCGCGGGCGGCCTCCAGATTGGCAGCGTCGAGACTGCCCCGGACGGTGCGCCCGCCGCCGTCCACGGCCACATAGTCGAACCGGGGCATCAGGCCACCGCCTCGATCGGCGGCAGGTCCTCGGACCGGGTGCGGGTGACGCGCAGCGCCTCCTCGACCGAGGTCGTGCCGTCCAGCACCAGCGCGCGGGCCTGTCCGGCAAGCGTGCGCCCGTCCCCCAGCGCCTCGGCGTTCATGGCGGCCTCGTCGGCCCCCGTGGTGATCAGGCGGCGCAGGGTGTCGGTGACCCGGATCGTCTCATACAGGCCGACCCGCCCGACATAGCCGGACTGGTTGCAGTGGTCACAGCCCGTCGGCCGCCAGACCGTCTGGCCCGCCGCAATGCCGACCAGCCGCGCGGTCGCCGCATCGGCCACCTCGGGCGTATGGCAGTGGGGGCACAGCCGCCGCACCAGCCGCTGGGCCATGATCAGCCTGAGCGTCGAGGCCAGCAGGAAGGGCTCGACCCCCATGTCGCGCAAGCGGGTGACCGCCCCCGCCGCATCATTGGTGTGGACCGTCGACAGCACGAGGTGGCCGGTCAGGGCGGCCTGCACCGCGATCGAGGCGGTCTCGACGTCGCGGATCTCGCCGACCATGACGACGTCGGGATCCTGACGCAGGATGGCCCGCAGGCCGGCGGCAAAGGTCATGCCGACCTTGGCATTGACCTGGGTCTGGCCGACGCCCTCGACCGCATATTCGACCGGGTCCTCGACCGTCAGGATGTTGCGCGTGCCCGTGTTCAGCAGCGACAGGCCAGCATAGAG
Source organism: Alphaproteobacteria bacterium (assembly GCA_018826885.1). Lineage (GTDB taxonomy): Bacteria > Pseudomonadota > Alphaproteobacteria > Caulobacterales > Caulobacteraceae > Brevundimonas. Next base: position 1,964 of record JAHJYN010000025.1, read on the forward strand.
GGTGGTGGTCTTGCCCGAGCCGGTCGGGCCGGTGACCAGCAGGATGCCGTTCGGCTCGGCCAGGGCCGCGTGATAGGCCTCGAGCGTGGCCTCGTCCATGCCCAGATCGCGCAGGCCCAGCCCCGCCTGATCCTTGTCGAGGATACGCAGCACGACCCGCTCGCCCGCCCGCGACGGCAGGGTCGAGACGCGCACATCCAGCGTCTTGCCGCCCAGCGCCAGCGGGATGCGGCCGTCCTGCGGGATACGCTTTTCAGCGATGTCGAGCCGCGCCATGACCTTGATGCGCGACACCACCACGGGGGCCAGACGCGGGCTGAGGCTGAGGGCCTCCTTCAGCACGCCATCGACGCGCATCCGCACGACCAGCGCCTGCTCATAGGGCTCGAGGTGGATGTCCGAGGCCCCCGCGCGCACCGCCTCGGCGATCAGGCCGTTGATCAGGCGGATGACCGGCGCGTCGTCGGTGGTGTCCAGCAGGTCGGCCGCGGCCGGTATCTCATCGACCAGACTGTCCAGACCGCCGGGCAGGGCCAGATCGTCGCCGCCGTTCGAGCCCGCCACCGGATCGCCGGCATAGGCTTCGGACAGCAGGCGGTCGAAGGCGCTGCGGCTCACCGGCTCGACCTTGAGCGGACACCCCAGCACGCGCCGGGCCTCGACCAGCGCCAGCGGATCGGCGCCCTCGCGCAGTGCAACGACGGCCACGTCGCCGCGCGCCGTCACCACCACGCCGTGGCGTTTGGCGAAGGCATAGCTGAGAGTCGGGTCGGCCAGCGTCGTCATGGGATCAGGGCTGAACCGGCGGCTGAACGGGCGGAAGCGTGTCGCCGTCGACAGGCGCAACCGGAGCCGCCTCGAGATACTGGGGCGGCACCGGCGGCTGGGTGCGGATATAGTCGCGCATCAGCTCGTCGAGGCTGGGCTCCTGACCCGGGGCGACGCGCAGCTGCTCCTGACGCATATAGCCCCAGCGGTCGGCCGTCAGGCGCTGGGCGTCAGCCGGGCTGCGGATGATGGTCGGGCGGATGAAGATCATCAGATTGGTGCGCCCGCGCTGGCGGCTTTCGGAGCGGAACAGGCCGCCGATCAGCGGCACGTCCGACAGATAGGGCACCCGGTCCATCGAGATGCGGTCGTTCTGGTCCAGCAGGCCGCCGGCCACGGCGATGTCGCCGTCATCGACGACCAGGGTCGTCTCCAGCTCGCGCTTGTCGAGGATCAGGTCGCCAGCATTGCTGCTGAGGATGCCGTTGATGCTCGACACCTCCTGACGGATGAACAGGGTCACCGAGCCGCCGGCGTTGATCTGGGGCCGGACCACCAGCTTGACGCCGATGTCCTGACGCTGGGTCGTGCGGAAGGGATTGTCATTGCCGTTCAGCAGGGTCTCGCCGGTCGTGATCGGCACCTCCTGACCGACGAGGATGGTCGCCTCCTCATTGTCGAGGGTCATCAGCGACGGCGTCTGCAGCAGGTTTGAGCCCGAGTCCGACTTGGCCGCATTGATGATGAAGCCGAACAGGGCATCGCCGATCCGCCCGCCGCCGCCGCCGATGAAGCCGTTGGCGCCCAGCAGGCCATTCAGAGCGGCGCTCGCCAGGTCATCGCGAAGGGGATCATCCTCGTCCAGATCGCGACCGGCCAGCGCGCCGCCGATCGACAGCAGGGGCGCCGCGCGCTCGGAATAGTTGGTCGCCAGAATGGGATTGCCGTCCTCGCCCGCCAGCAGCCACTGGACGCCCAGCTCGCGTACGGCATTGTCCGACAGCTCGACGACGATGGCCTCGATCAGCACCTGCTGACGACGCTGGTCCAGCTGGGCAATCACATCGCCCAGCATGCGCTGGGTCTCGGGCGGGGCCGAGATCACCAGGGCATTGGCGCCGGGATAGCGGGCGATGGTGGCGCGCTGGCCGGGGGCCGCAGTCGCGGTCGCCGCCTCGCCGCCTTCAGCCGGTGGCTCGCGCGCCGCCGACGACGGCGTGACGGTCTGGCCGACGATCTGCTGCAGCACCGGCAGCAGCTGTTCGGCATCGATATGCTCGAGGAAGATGACCCGCACATCGTCCGAGGTCAGGGCCCGCTGGTCGAGGTCAAAGATCAGCGACTGCACCCGCACCAGGGCGGCGGGCTCGCCGCGCAGCACGATGGAGTTGGAGCTCTCGACCGCCGTCACCTTGACCAGACCCTGTCCGGCCTGACCGCCGACCGGGGCCAGCACCTCGTCCAGCACGGCGGCGATCTCGCGGGCCGAGGAGTTCTCCAGCGTCACGACGACGATGTCGGTGCTGTCCACATCGATGCGGGCGATAAGGGCCCGGACGCGCGCCAGATTGTCGGCAAAGTCGGCGACCACCACAGTGTTGCTGTTGGGGTTGGCCAGCACCTGTCCCTGCGGCCCCACCAGCGGGCGGATGGTCTCGGCCGCCGAAGCGGCGTCGATGTGATGCAGCTGGAAGACCTCGGTCGCAAAGCGTTCCGAGCCCACGGTCGCCGGGCCCTGGGCCGCGCCCTGGGCGGGAGCGATGCGGTAGGCGCCCGACGACGTCGGAATGACCACCAGACCATTGGCCCGCAGCGTCGACAGGAACACCTCATAAGTCTCGGCCGGGGTCAGGGGCCGGTCGCTGGTCACGGTCACCGTGCCGGTCACCGAGGGGTCGACGATGAAGGTGCGCCCGGTCGAGCGGGCGATGTCCTGGATGAAGGCGCGGATGTCGGCACCCTGCACATTCAGGATCTGGCGTTCCTGCGCATGGGCCACCGCCACGGGCAGCACAGCCTGCACGACAAGCGCCGCAAGCATCAGGGCGGCCAGACGGCCGAACAGTCTCGATGACGACCGGATCACGGGCGGGTCCTTACGGTGGTGGTCTGGGGGGCGCCGTCGCGCTCGAAACGGATGACGGCCTCTGGCGCTTCGGCCAGATCGGTACGCAGGCGGTTGATGGCCGAGGGGCCATCGAGGGCAATGCCGTTGACAGACAGGATGACATCCCCGGCGCGGAGGCCGGCGGCCTGCAGCTGGGCGCTCTGACCCCGCGCGGTGACGGTAAAGCCGTTGACGGACAGGCCCTGCATTCGGGGACGAAGACCCGCCTCGGCCATCAGGCGGGCGGGATCGATGACAGCCGCCTCGGCAGCCGCCGGCGCCGGGCGCGGCGGGGCCACCACCTGCGGCGTCGTGGGCGGCGGGGGAGCGGAGGCAGCCCCCACCGGGATCTCGCCGAAGTCGATACGGCTGAGCGAGGCGCCCCGCGCCACCGTCACATGATCCTGGGCCACGGCGCGCAGCACCAGTCCGGGCTGGATCTCCTCGCCGACCCCGACCGACAGCTGGGTGCCGTCCGGCAGGCCGAGGATGGCCGAGCCGCCGCCGCCGACACCGGCCCGCACCCCGAACAGGCGCAACTGCTCGCTGCCCGCGTTGGTGATCTCCGCCAGACTGCTGCGCGCGCCCGTATGGAAGAAGGCATCGAACCGCGACAGGACGCCGGTATCCGGCGCAGTCACGACCTCGGCCGCCCGGGCGCCGGTGTCGGGGGCCATGAACAGCAGCACCAGCCGCACGATCTGCATCAGGATCAGCGCCGCGATCGCCAGCTCGACACCCCGGCGCAGGCCCGCGCCGCGCGGTCGCACGGCATCCGCCGACCGGCCCGTCCGGAGGACCGGCCAGCCAGACGGCCAGACCTGAGAGATGGATACGCTGCGGATCACCGACACTCGCCCCGCCGACCCGAAGCGGGTCCCTGAAATCTTCAGGAGACGGACAAGTGACGTCCGCTCCGATTGCGGACGGTCTTACCCCGGACGTGCCCTCGCCAGCCCGCGCGGCTTGATGACAATGCCGCGTATGAATCGCGAAGATTGCTCCGAATGCGGAGCCTGTGTCGCGGGTCCGTCACCGTGGGTCGGAGAACAGGGACGCTGGAGCGGGTAAGGGGATTTGAGCGCTACCAGAATTCCAGAGAGTCGCTGTTTAGGGCGTGTGTAGTATCGTGAGGGGTATGATCGATTTCGGCTTCCAATGACAGGAAGTCCACTTAATCATCTCGGTCCGCCGTGGAGACCAAGGCATGCAGGGTTCCGTTCAGCGACTTTTCAAACGCGGACCGCGCGATACCGACCACGAGGCTCATCCGCTCCCGGCCGTACCCGCAGCGGGGCAAATTTATTCGTTCCGCACGAGACCCTATTCTGAGTTCGCCCCTCGGGCGACCGATCGATATGCAGCGTTCAAGATTCTTGGAGCCGATGACAAATATGTAGCCATTGCGGTGCTCAGCGGCATTTGGCCGGTTGCACCGACCATGAATGAGGCGCGGAAGGCATCAATAGTCAACGAGCATCGGCTCGCGCACACAGGAAGGCCCGCCGTCTTTGGGGTGAATCGTGAATGGTGGACACCCGCAAGCGATCTCGATGAATTCCGTTTCGTGGGAACACTGACGGCTTCTGCGGCTGAGCGGGCATTTGCAGATGCCATAGCGGGCTTCGCTATTGGCTCGAGATTCTCCACATTGCACGCCGCCGACTACACGGCGGAGGGCGAATGGCGTTGGTCGAATGACCGTGACGCATTCGTCAGCGAGATGGAGCAGAAGAAGGCGAAGAACGAAGCCGAACGCGCCACCAAGGAGGATCGGTATCGGAACCGGCTCAGCAAACTCACTTGGGATGAGCTTCTATCGGAAACGCACTTCGCGAGATGGTCGCCGTCACCGTCGTTCCCGCCCGAAGAGTTCACGACCGCCGCTCGCGCCGAGATTCGTAGCGCCTGCGATGCTCTCAAGGAGCTTGGCGCGAAGCCTCGCAGGGCGGAGGTTCGCGCAATCCTCAAGAGGACCGTCCTTTGGTTCAATGACGCGGATGAGAAGGCCGGAGGGGTCATCGAGACTGAAGAACGAGAAGATATTTGCGCCGTGCTGGAAGAGATGGCCCATCTCGCGCGGCAAAAAATTCTCGTCGATGAAATAGACGAGTGGCGCGAGTGGTGAGCCTTTGCGCGGGAGCACCGACGATTCAGCTTTCGTAAGCCGCTCGCTAGCCTTTGCGGCCGCCGATGTATGCTGGAGGAGGCTTCGAAGACGCTAAGTACCTGCAAAGGATAACTGTCATGGAGCGGGTGAAGGGAATCGAACCCTCGTCGTCAGCTTGGGAAGCTGCTGCTCTACCATTGAGCTACACCCGCGGGACCCGGCGGTCGGGCGGACCATAGTCCGGGCGCCGACGGCGCGCTAGACTGGCCGGATGATCCGTATCGGTGAAAACGAGCTTGAGTTCCGGTTCTTTCGCGCCGGGGGACCGGGGGGGCAGAACGTCAACAAGGTGGCGACGGCGGTCGAGCTGCGGTTTGACGCCGCGCGGTCGCCCAGCCTGCCCGACGGCGTCCGGGCGCGGCTGCTGAAGGCGGCGGGACGGCGGCTGACGCTGGACGGGATTCTGGTGATGACGGCGACGCGGTTCCGTACCCAGGAGCGCAACCGTCAGGACGCCATCGACCGCCTGCACGCCCTGATCGATTCGGTCACGACCCCGCCGCGTCCGCGGATCGCCACGCGACCGACGCGGGCATCCAAGGAACGCCGCCTGCAGGCCAAGACCCGGCGGGCCCAGATCAAGAGTGGACGCGGGCGGCCGGTCGGCGACTAGTTGCCGGAGGCCGGGGCCGGAGCGGCCTCTGCGGGCGCCTCACGGAACAGCAGGACCGCGATCCGGTCATCCGCATCGAAGCCGATCACCCATTGGGTCAGGATGCTCTCGAAACGGACCTCGAACATGTCGGCACCGCTCTGGCGGCCGACATAGCCGATGGTTTCCAGCGGTCCAAAGCTTTGGATGGCCGCGGTCAGCTCGCCCTCGACCGGGCGCAGCCGGCCGGCGACGTCCTCGCTGAAGGCCGAGAAATCGAGCGTGCCGTCCTGGGCGTCCTCGATCACCGTCTCGAGCGTCTCGCGGCCGCGGGCAATGTCCGGGGCTTCGGCCGCAGGGGTCTCCTGAACGGCCACCGGCGGAGCCGCGCGGGGCGTACCGTCAAAGGCGTTGGGCAGACTGGCCGCAGCGGTCTCGGAGGCCGGCGTGTCGGTGTCCTGGGCGAGGGCCGCGCCCGATGTGAGGCTGACGGCCAGGGCGAGGCCCAGACCCGCTGTCAGACCCTTTGCAGAAATACGCATGCCTTGCCTCCGGCTGTGGCGGTACAGGTGTGGAGGCTACAATTGGCCTGTCAAAGCGACAGAACAAGGGCAGCCGATGCCAGGGCCAGGGACGCCAGACCCAGAACCATCGGCCAGGGCGAGGCAGGCGCCACGACCACCACCGGGGCTCCGGCCGTGTCGTCGGCATCGCGCCGGATGCGGTGCGACAGGGCCCGCAGGCCGGTCAATACCTCTTCCAGCGCATCGCGGACCTGGGCCTGGGGGCCGAGCTCGCGCCGGATCCAGCGCTCCACCACCGGACGGGCGGCGGCCCACAGGTCGTGATCGGGATTGAGGCGGCGGGCCACGCCCTCGACCGAGACCATGGTCTTTTGCAGCAGGATCAACTCGGGCCGCAGCCGCATGTCGAACAGGGCGGTGATCTCGAACAGCTGGCCCAGCAGCCGGCCCATGGAGACCTGCGAAGCCTGTTTGCCGATCACCGGCTCGCCCACGGCGCGCAGGGCCTGGGCGAAGGCCTCGACCGAATGGCTGGGCGGCACATAGCCGGCCTCGAAATGGACCCGGGCGATGCGGTCATAGTCGCGGCTGAGGAAGCCCCACAGGATCTCGGCCAGATAGCGGCGCTCCTCCTTGCCCAGCCGGCCGACAATGCCGAAATCGACCGCCACCAGCCGGGCGGGTGCCGAGGCGAACAGATTGCCCTCGTGCAGGTCGGCGTGGAAGGTGCCGTGATCCAGCGCCTGGATCAGGAAGGCCCGCACCACATTGTCGGCCAGGGCATCGGTATCGAGCCCCGGCTGTTCACGACAGGCGGGATCGGTCATGGGCATGCCGGTGGCCCATTCCAGCGTCAGCACGCGCTTGCCGACCCCGTCCCAGACCACTTCGGGCGCGGTCATCAGGACCACGCCGTCCGACTCGCTCTTCTGCATGACCTCGGCCATTTCAGAGGCAGCGGCAGCCTCCAGCCGCATGTCCAGTTCCAGCTCCATGGAGCGGGCGATGGTTTCGACGAAGGCCTGCGGCTCCAGCCGACGGGCGGGCGCCACAAACCGTTCGGCCATGCGGGCCGCGAGGCGCAGGGCGTCCAGACCCTTGGCCACCCGCCCTTCGACCCCGGGGCGTAGCACCTTGATGGCGACCTTGCGGCCGTCGTGCAGATGGGCGGCGTGCGCCTGGGCCAGCGAGGCGGCGGCGATGGCCGGCTGCAGGTCCGAGAACAGGCTTTCCACCGGGCGGCCCAGCGCGCGTTCGATCTCGACCCGGGCCTCATCGACCGGGAAGGGCGGCAGTCGGTCCTTGAGCCGGCCGAGGTCCAGCGCGAACTGCGTGCCGAAGATGTCGGCGCGCGTGGCCAGCACCTGGCCCAGTTTGATGGCGGCGGGCCCCAGACGCTCAAAGGCCCGGCCGAGACGCTCGCCGGGACGACCGGTGCGGGCTTCCTTGCCCGAGAACAGGTGCAGCAGGCCCGCCAGCGGCCGCAGCCAGGGCGGCAGCAGGGGGGTGATCTCGCGCGGCATCAGGGCGTCGTGCCGGATCAGGATCCAGCCCCAGCCGATCAGGCGCAGGGCCGCCGCCACGGGGTGACGCACCGGCAGGGTCCGGGGTGGTGCGGGGGGCTGTCGGAAGGCGCGGGCCAGGGTCAGATCGCCCAGGCGTGGTGCAGCGCGGCGATCCCGCCCGACAGATTGGTGACGCTGACGTTGGAAAAGCCGGCCTGTTCGATCATGGCCTTGAAGGTCTGCTGATCCGGGAACCGGCGGATGCTTTCGACCAGATACTGGTAGCTGTCGCGGTCGCCGGCGACCCACCCGCCGATGCGCGGGATCATGGTGAAGGACCAGGCGTCATAGGCCTTCGACAGCGCCTCGCTGGTCGGGTGCGAGAACTCAAGGCACAGGAAGCGACCGCCCGGCTTCAGCACCCGACGCGCTTCGGCCAGGGCCTCCTCAACGCGGGCGACATTGCGGATGCCGAAGCCGATCGAATAGGCGTCGACCGAGGCATCGGGCAGCGGCAGGGACAGGGCATCGCCGACCATCCAGGTCAGCTCGGGGGCCGCCTCGCGGGCCCCGGCCTCCCGCGCCCGACCGGCGGCGATCATCTCGGCATTATAGTCGAGCACGAGCACAGTGGCGGGCTCCCCGCCCCGGCGGGCGGCGGCCTTGCGGGCCAGTTTCGCATAGCGGAGCGCCAGATCGCCGGTGCCGCCGGCGACGTCGAGGATGACCTCGCCCGGTTGCGGATTCAGGCGGGCGGCGGCCGCGTCCTTCCACAGACGGTGGACGCCGCCGCTCATCAGGTCGTTCATCCGGTCGTAGGACGGCGCGACACTGTCGAACACCCCGCGTACGCGGCGCACCTTTTCGTCGCGCGGCATGTCGCGATAGCCGAAGGGCGAGGTGGTCTGATCGGCAGGGTCGGCGGTGCTCATGTCGGGCGGTTTAGCCTGTCGGTGGGGCGGCGTCACCGGTCCGTGTGGTCGCGGTGGCCGGATCACCCCTCGACCGTCTGGGGCAGGCCCAGATCGGACATCACGCCGCGCATCAGGCCGTAGCAACCGCAGGCCGCTGCTTCCAGCGCCTTGCGGTCCGTCACGCGGATCCACCCGCGCCCGCGCCGGATCAGGCCGCGGCCTTCCAGGTCAACGCTGACCTCGCTGACCGTGGCGCGGCGTACGCCCAGCATGTCGGCCACATCGGCCTGGGTCAGCTCCAGCCGGTCGCTGTCGGTCCGGTCGTGGGTGGTCAGCAGCCAGCGCGCGAGGCGCTGGTCCAGCCGGTGCTGGGCATTGCAGGCCGCCGATTGCTGGACCTGGGCCATCAGGCCTTCGGTAAAGCGCGACAGCGCCATGCGCATCGGGTCGCTCTGGTGCAGAAGGTCGGCGAACACATCCGCCGGGCAACAGGCGGCGACGCCTTCAATCTGACAGATCGCGCGGGTCGCGGCCCGTCCGTTCATCGGGCCGCAGGTCACCCCGACCAGCCCCTCGCGCCCGATGGCCGCCGTCTCGACGGCCCGGTCCTCGCCGACCACCGTCATCAGGGACACGACGCCGTGCAGGGGAAACCAGATCGCGTCCACCGCCTCGCCGATGTCGTAGAGCATCAGGCCCGGATCGAACGGAGTCTCTTTCAGATGCGGGGCCAGCCGCTTCTGATCGACCGGTCGCAGCGTCGCCAGCCACAGGTTGTCAGTAAAAGCGTCCATAGGTGCCTCCCTCAGTTCCGGGTCAACGAGAAAGCTTGGCCATTCGTTCCCGCCTTCCGGACCGGTCCCGGACCGGTCTATACGGGGGCGTCGCATCAACGGAGTCACGCCATGACCGCAAAGATCGGGGCCGAAACGGCCATCCAGACACTGGAGGGCTGGGCCGTCGACCCGGGCGAGGGCGACGCCATCACGCGGACCTTCCGCTTTGCCGATTTCAATGCGGCCTTCGGCTTCATGACCCGGGTGGCGCTGATGGCTGACAAGCGCGAGCACCACCCCGAATGGTTCAATGTGTACGACCGGGTCGAGGTGCGGCTGACCACCCACGACGCCGACGGGGTGACCGACAAGGACGTCGATCTGGCCCGCTTCATGAATGAGGTCGCCGCCTCCATGGGAGTCCGCGCATGACCGATCGCGTCAAGGGAAAGTCCGTTCTGATCACGGGCGCTGCGGGCGGCCTGGGACAGGCGATGGCGCTGAGACTGCTGGAAGAGGGCGCTGCGGTCGCCCTGACCGATCTGGACACCGGCGCCGTTGAGGCCCTGCGCGACCGGCTGCTGGCCGATCATCCCGGGCGGGTGTTTGCCTATGCCCACGACGTCGCCATTGAGGCGGACTGGATGCGCGTGGTGGCCGCGGCGACCGGGGACATGGGCGGGCTGTCGGTGCTGATCAACAATGCCGGGATCGGCGGCGAAATGGCCTATGCCGAGGCCGACACGCTGGAGAACTGGCGCAAGGTCCAGGCGGTCAACATCGAGAGCATCATGCTGGGCTGCAAGCATGCCATGCCGCACCTGCGCGGCGCGGCACCGGCGTCGATCATCAACATTTCGTCGGTGGCGGGACTGGCTGCCGCGCCCGGCATGGGCGCCTATAACGCCACCAAGGCCGCCGTCTGGATGTACACCAAGACCATTGCGCTCGAGGCCGCCAAACAGGGCTGGAATGTGCGCTGCAATTCGGTCCACCCGGTCTTCATCAAGACGCCGATCCTCGACCCCTTTATCGCCATGGCCGGCGGTGACGAGGCCAAGGCCCACGAGCGGCTGACGCGCGGCATTCCGATGAAGCGGATCGGCGAGCCCGACGATGTGGCCTGGTGCGTGGTCTATCTGGCCTCGGACGAGTCGAAATTCGTGACCGGCAGCGAGTTCAAGATCGACGGCGGCATGCTGGCGCAGTGACCGGTGAGTAGTGAGCAGGAAGGATCCGCGGACGGCGGTGTGATCCGTCCCTCACGATTCACAACTCACTATTCACGACTCACCCCGCGTCAGAGCAGATCGGTCGGCAGGATCTGGCTGCCCAGCAGGCGTTCCATGGTGGTCCAGTGGTCGGGGCCCTGGGCCTCGACCCAGTCCTGGACCATGTCGCGGCCGAGCCCGTAGTTGATGATGTAGCTGCGGTAGGTGTCGATGAAGCGGATGCGGCGCTCGGCCCCACCGCGGCTGTACAGGCCGTATTTCATCAGGCGCTGGATGGTGGTCTCGCGATCGGCACGGCCCGACAGATAGTCGTCGGCGATGGTGTATTCGGCGCGAGCCAGCTCGCGGGTGATGTCGAGGATGGCGGTCTGGAGCGCGACCGCCTGGGGGTTGAGGCCGGCCAGCGGATACAGGACCTCGCGCTCCCATTCGCCGCGCGTCTCGCCCGGGAAGGCCAGATCGATGCCGTAGTTGGCGCTGCCTTCGGCGATCAGGCTCATGGGGCTGTAGAGCGGATAGACGCTCATCTCGACCCAGCCCTTTTCGCGGACAAAGGTCTTTTCCAGCAGCATGTTGTAGACGTGGTGGCCGGGATAGCCCTCGTGGCAGCCCAGATCGACCGCGCGCTCGATCGAGATCGGCTGATCGACATTGATCTGGATCAGGCTCTGCGACCGGCCCTGGTACCAGTTGTAGCCCGACCAAGGTTTGTCGGTGACGAATTCGAGGGTGAAATTCTCGCCCTCGGGCAGGTCGATATGGGCCTCGGTGCGGGCCTTGCACTCGGCGATGGCGGCCTGCATCACGATCTCCTGACGATCCCGCGGAATGGCGGTGCCGCCCCGGAAGGCGCCGAGGCGGGCATTCAGCGACCCCTCGCCCGGCAGCAGGGCGTCCAGCCGCGCCAGCACGGGGTCGAAACTTTCCAGCGGACGCAGCTCGGGCCGGATGCCGAACAGGGCCTCGGCCTCATCGGCAAAGCCCATCTTTTCGCCCGCAATCATGCGAAGCCGGGCATGGGCCGCCGAGACATGGGCGCCTAGGTAGGCCTTGCGCTGGCGCAGCTCGGGCGAGAGGCCGGCGTCCGGCACGCCCTCGATCTCGGCCAGCAGGGTCTCGGCCGCCTGCGTCAGGTCCGGGACGGGTCGCAGATTGGCCTTGGCCTCGGCCGGCCATTCTTCCGGGCCATAATAGGCATCGACATAGCCCGGCTCGTGCTCGCCGATCTCGAGGATCAGATGGACATAGTCCTCGGCGATGGCGTTGAGGGCGGCCTCGCCCCCCGGGCCGCGCGGCATGACGCTGGCGCAGGCGGCGACCAGCAGGACGAGGGCGGCGACGAGGCCGAGGGCCGGAATACGCATGGCGGAACACTCCCGTGCAGTTCGCCCAAGGCTTAGGCCGCCCGGGCCCGCGCGCCAAGGCCAAAGCACGGGCAGGCCGTCGATGCCGCCGCTTTGGGATTGAGGCCCGCCGCGCGATCCTGTAAGCACCCCCTTCCCTGGTCCGCACCCGTAGCTCAGCTGGATAGAGTACTGCCCTCCGAAGGCAGGGGTCAGAGGTTCGAATCCTCTCGGGTGCGCCACTCTTTTCAAAACCGTCGGCAAATCAATGGCCGAGGGTTCCGCGAAAAGGGCGCATCCCGAAAACTGCGACACACCCCTGTGACACAGGCCCGCTGATGTCCGGTGGTCGTCCTGCGCACCTCTCGCGAAGGGGGGCGGTGTACCAAGTCCGCTTTCGTCTGCCGCAAGGGCTTTCCTCCCAGCTGAAGATGGTTGAGCTGCGGAAGTCCCTGCACACTGTCGACAGTGCCGTCGCTCGACGGCGGTGTCTCGCGGCGACCCTCTGGTTCCGCGGGCAGATGGAGCGGATGATGCAGTTGATTTCACCGACCCGGTCGGACCTTGAGGGTGCGGCCCGCGCTTACTTCTCCCAATACGCCGAACAAGACTACATGCCTCGGGGCTACGATCCTGACCGGATTAGGGAAATGGCCAGCTACGACGCCACCTTAGCCGAGGAGGGACTGGCCGAGGTCGAGAGCGAGTTGCTCTCAAATGACTACGGCGGGTCCGCGTACTTGGCCGCGCGGCAGATGCTGGCGAGCTTGGGCATAGACATTGATCTTGTCTCCGCCGAGACCCGCCAACTCGCGATGCGTTTTGGGGCCAGAGCGGTCCGTGAGCTTTCGCTCAACCGCATCCACCAGCTAACCACTCCCGACATGGCCCTGCCGTCCTACGACCGCCTGTTCAACTTGGGTGACGACTGTCCGCCACTACCGAAGCCCAAGGCGATAGGCCCGAGATCGACGACAACCATCGCGGCCGCCTCCGAGACGTATCGGGTAAGAGAGCTGAGCCGAAATCTCTCGCGAAGCACCGTCACCGAGACCATCCGCGTCCTGAAGTGGCTGGGACAGGTCTTCGGGGCGGAGACGGAGTTGTCTCGTCTGACCACCGAAGACCTGCGAGGTTTCCGGGAGCAACTGCTTCGGCTCGACAGGCACACGCAGGGCCGCGATGTCCCCTTCTCACAGCGGCAGACCGGCGATCCAAGCCGCCGCATCAGCTACACGACAGCCATCAAGTACTGGCGGTTCCTCGGCCAGTTTTTCCGTTGGGCCGTTGAAGACAGGGTTATCGAAACGAACCCTGCCGCTATCGCCTCGCCTCCTAAACCGAAAGGCCTGAAGCGTCATTCGCCGAAGCCGTTCACTAGCGACGAGTTGAAGGCGCTCTTCGCCACACCGATGTATGCGGGCCATAAGTCCCCCAAACGGCTGACGGACCCGGGCGATTGCCTGTCGCGAGGGGGGCAGTGGTGGAGTGGCGTTCTGTTTCTCCACACCGGCCTACGGGCCGGCGAACTGTCTCAGCTGATGCCGTCGGATTTCGTATTCAATGCCCCCGTCCCATACCTGATGGTTCGCGAGACTTCCGACGAGGGTTCAGAGAAGTCTGTGAAAAACGAAGCTTCGGTTCGGGAAGTCCCGCTGCATTCGACCTTGTTGGCTCTCGGGCTCGAAGCGTTCGTGAGAAGCAGGAGCAAGCAGCAACCGGGCAAGCGGGTCTTCGAGGTGTTTCGCCTTGGCAAGCATCGCAAGAGCGAAGGCGCTACCCGCTTTTGGGGCGATTACCTCGATAAGTTCGGACTGCGGTTAGCAGGTCGCTCCACTCACGTTTGGCGGCACACGTTCATTCGGTTCCTACGAGACAGGAATGTCGCCGTCGAGGATATCGCAGCTCTGGTCGGTCACGCGGGCAATGATCTCGCAGACCCGTTCGCTCATACCCAGACCAAAGCCTATGGAGGCGGATACAGCCTGGAGCGAAAGCGGATCGCGCTTGAGAAGCTCGATTTTGGCTTCGAACTCCCGGGTATTTCCGGCAACGAGAAGTAAGGCCAGGGAGTGCAGTTGACTTCAAAATGAACGGCGCTCTGGCAGCCCGCTCCGGAGGAGCAACCTGTCAAAATGACAGGTTCTAACCTGTCATCCTGACAGGTCATGACCTGTCAAAATGACAGGTCTATATATAGAACAGGACAACAGGCAGGACGACTGCAGGACAACACTTGGTCGGCACGCCGACGACCCGTTCTCCCGAACGAAAAGAGATGGGTCGGAACAGGCTATAGCGGGGTCCTACTTCGCTGCCACGCTACGTCCCCTAGGCATGAGCTATGTCATCCCATGGGCTCTTCCGTCAAAGCCGACCGTCCGAAATCGACCTTTAGCGGACGTTCAGTCGATCCAGATCTCAGTGCCAATCGGGACAGCCTCCTTGGTCAAACCCGGCCCGAGCAGCATTGGTATGAAGTCTGGATGAGGGGGCGACGCCAGCTCGATGCCTGCGACCACGGTTTGTTGGGTCGTTCCGTCTGGGCGTTTTAACGTCAGCAGGTCGCCCGCCTTCACCCGCCATTCGCCCTTACAGGGGATGCCGGGCACCACAATCACGGAGGATCGCCCTGAGAGGGCGAAGCAATCGGCGACGATAGACAGCAGCTTTGCCATGCCGTGATATTGGTTGAAGTCACGGAGAGGCACAATGTCCACCTTCTCGCCGTAGGTGCCTGGCGGCTAACGACCCGTTGCGGACATTGTTCGTACATCACATCCGTCAGAGCCATTTGAGTAAGGGGCACCGAATGCCAAACTGGCTGAAGATCGTAACGACCGTGTGGACCTTGCTGCTCTGCAGTCCGCTGCTCTTCTTTTTTTTCGCATATGCATGGGCCACGTGTGGCGAGTATGATCCATGCCCCACGGGAGGGATGTACCCTTTCGGTCCAGTCGCGCTCGCACTTTTCATTGCAACTCTGACTTTACAACTGGGGTTTCTCGTCCTGCTTTGGAAGGTAGGTCGCCCTCGCAATGGGCGCCCGCAGAGCGGGGATCACTCGCACCGTTAACGTCCGCTCTCCACCCTCTGGCGACAGTCTGCTTCCGACCTCATTGCGGACATTCGGCTCTGCGACGGCGGGGAGGACATCAACGACAACCAGTGCTCCCTGTAGGAGAAAACCGGGGGCGGGAGCGCTATGTTCAAGGGCCTCGCGGCGACACAAAGGGTCAGCGGCACCTTGGCGTTCGGCTTCGCTAAAGTCTCGCCATCGAAGAGAGCGGGTGCTAGACAGCGAGCGATGGTAACGATGGCACATCGCTTGACCGGCAGCTTCAGGGTTTTCGGCATATTGCTGTTGGCGATTGCCTTCAGTGCGCCCGCGTTCGAGGCCCATGCCTGCTCCACACCACCGAGTGAAGTTGGCGTCTCGGCTGAGGCCCCGTCATCTTCGTCCCCTGCAAATGATTGCGCTGGGTGCCCGGACTGCGGGGCCGCTTGCGCGGGGGGGTGCTGTCATGCCCCCCATCCGGGGATGGCGGTCGATAGCGTAGTCCACCGAGCGCTTGCGTCGTTCGCGCCCAGTTCAGCATGGGCGCATATCGTGGGCGCGCCGGTGAACCGCCCATCCGGGCCGGAACGTCCCCCCAGACACTAACCTCTGTCGGGCTTGAGCCCGGCTGCCGACCCAACCGTCGTGCGCCAAGGCGTGCGGCTGAGCGCAGCCCCGACCTTCGTCGGGCGAGGAACGATAATGAATATCAGCAAGCATTGGCTCGTAACGGGCGCTGCCGTAGTGGCCGCCCTAGTCGTCGGTTTCGCCGGCGCTCAACTTCTGGACCGACCAAGGGCGGCGGCCGAGGCTCAGCATGCCGACGAGGGGCACGAGGAAGAAGAGGGCGGCGCGTTCGTCGCTTTGACGCCCGAAGCGGCATCCCAGGCGGGGGTCACAGTGGTCAGTGTGGGACGCGGTGGCGGCGGCGAGCTGAAACTGCCAGGGCGAGTCGCATTTGCCCCTGGTGCCGAGGCGAATGTCGACGCCCCATTGTCGGGCAGCGTCGTGAGGGTGCATGTCGGGGTAGGTGAACTTGTGTCACCCGGATCGCCGCTGGCCACTCTGAGGAGTGCGGAGGGCGCAGGATCGCGGGCCACCGTGGACGCCGCCGCCGCCGCCGCTGATGCCGCGCTTGCCGCCGAACGGCGCGACCTTCAACTGTTCGAACAGGGCTGGATCGCCGAAGCTCGCCTGGAGATTACATCCGCCGAGGCTCGCCGCGCGGAAGCCGAACTGCGCGCAGCTCGTGCCCGCGTTGGGGCCTATGGCGCTCCGGGCTCCGACGGACTGGTGGTTGTCCGCAGTCCTATTGCGGGGATCGTCACTCGCGTGAGCGCGGCCCCAGGGCAGTTCCTCCACGAGGAGGCGCTTCAGGTCGCGACGGTCGCCGATGCCCGACGGGTGGAACTGGTGTTCGACGCCTCGCCTTCCGCCGCCTCGGTTCTTCGCATCGGAGACCGGCTAGAAATCGATGTGCCCGGTGGAGGCTCCGTAGCGGGCGTCATTACCGCCGTCGCGCCGGTGAACGAAGGCGGCGCAGTCGTCGTTCGCGCCAGAGCCAATGGGGCCTTGCCACCCGCCGGAACCGTTCTGTCCGCTCGCATATCGTCATCGGCAACGGGAGGGTCGTTGGTGGTGCCCACCGATGCCGTTCAGACGGTCGATGGCGTGCCGTCGGTGTTCGTGGTGGATGGTGCCGGGTTCCGCGCACGTCCGGTCGTTACGGGGCGGACTTCGGACGGGAATATAGAGGTCGTCTCCGGCCTGACCGGCACAGAGCAGGTCGCCGGTCAGGGTGCTTTCCTGTTGAAGGCAGAGCTGGCCAAGGGTGAAGCGGAGCATGGGCACTGATCATGCTGAACCGCATCATCGACATCTCGGTTCGTTTTCGCTGGCTGGTCGTGGCCTTGGCGGTCGTGCTCGCCCTCTTTGGTGCCCGCGAACTGCTTCGTCTCCCGATCGACGCCGTGCCGGACATCACCAATCGGCAGGTCCAGATCACGACCGTCGCCCCGGCGCTGGGACCTGAAGAGGTCGAACGGCAGGTCACCTTCCCCTTGGAAACCACGCTGTCCGGTCTGCCGGGGCTTGTCGAAACCCGGTCCCTTTCCCGCCACGGCTTCTCGCAGATCACCGCCGTCTTTACCGACGCCACCGACATCTATTTCGCCCGTAATCTCGTGAACGAGCGGGTTCAGGCGGCGCGCGAGGACATGCCGGAAGGGCTGTCTCCGTCGATGGGTCCGGTCGTTACAGGTCTCGGCGAGGTCTACATCTGGACGCTGGAGTTCACCGGCCCCCCCGCCCTTCCCGGGGCGCTCTACGTCACCCCTGAAGGTGAACGCCTGTCCACCGACGAGGAGAAGGCGACCTATCTGCGAACGGTGCAGGACTGGATCGTCGCGCCTCAGCTTCGAACCGTGCCGGGTGTGGCCGGGGTCGATGTGCTGGGCGGCTACGTCAAAGAATACGCTGTTCATCCGGATCCGGCGCTGCTGGCCGCCTATGGCGTGGGACTGGTCCAGCTGGTCGAGGCGTTGGAGCACGCCAACCGCATCGCGGGTGCGGGTTACGTCAACCGCGCGGGCGAGGCCTACATCGTCCGTGCTGACGCCCGGCTGAAAAGCCTCGACGATCTCGCCCAGACACCGATCCTGAACCAGGGCGGCCGCGTCATCCGGGTCGCGGACGTGGCGACCGTCGAGATCGGCAGGGCACCGCGCCTCGGCTCAGCCAGCGCGGATGGGCGCGAGACTGTCATTGGCACTGCCTTGATGCTTCAGGGCGAGAACTCACGTGACGTCGCCCAGCGGGTCGGTCAACGGATCGACGAAATGGCGGCGAGCCTGCCCCCCGGTGTCGTCATCCGACCAGCTCTGGATCGGACCGAACTGGTCGAGGCCACGATCAAGACGGTCGAGCACAATCTACTGCTCGGAGCACTGCTTGTCATCGCAGTGCTTTTCTTCGCGCTCGGCAATGCGCGGGCCGCGCTGATCACGGCCTTGGTCATCCCCCTCAGCTTTCTATTCGCCGCTTCGGCCATGAACCGGTTCAACATCAGCGCCAATCTGCTGAGCCTTGGGGCGCTCGACTTCGGACTGATCGTGGATGGGGCGGTGGTAGTGGTCGAGAATACCCTGCGACGGCTCGGCCTGAAGCGGAATGCGGCCGGTCGACCGCTGACTGTGGCAGAACGGCTTGCGGTCGCGGCGGGTGCGGCGCGAGAGATGGCGAGGCCTGCCGCCTTTGGTCAGGCGATCATCCTGCTGGTGTATGCGCCGCTGCTGATGTTCGAGGGCGTCGAGGGAAAAATGTTCGGTCCGATGGCGGCGACGGTCATGTTGGCCCTGCTGGCGGCCTTCGTCCTCAGCTTCACCTTCGTCCCGGCGATGGCCGCGCTGTTGGTGAGAGAACCGCAGGCGGATCATGAGGAGACCCGTCTGACCCGCGCGGCCAAGGCCCGATACCGCCCACTTCTCGCAGCCGCGATGACCCGGCCGCACGCTGTGATCATTGGGGCGGGGGTGGCTCTGCTGCTTGGCGGGATTACCTTCATGACATTGGGGCGCGAGTTCGTGCCGGAGCTCGATGAAGGCGACGTGCTGGTCCAGGCGCTGCGCGTGCCATCCACCTCGCTTGAGCAGAGCCAGGAGATGCAGTTCAAGGTCGAACAGACCTTAATGGCCATGCCCGAGGTCGAGCGAGTTTTCACCCGCACCGGCACGGCGGAGGTGGCGTCTGACCCCATGCCGCCGTCCATCTCCGACACCTTCGTGATCCTGAAGGACCGGAAAGAATGGCCCGATCCCGGCCTGGACAAGCCGGTGCTGGTCGGGCGGATGGAGGAAAACCTCTCCAGCTTGCTCGGCAATAGCTACGAGTTCACTCAGCCGATTGAGATGCGGTTCAACGAGCTGATCGCGGGGGTCCGATCCGACGTGGCAGTAATGGTCTATGGCGACGACTTCGATGCCATGACCCGGACCGCCGAACAGGTCGCGGGCATTCTCCGCGAGATCGACGGCGCGGCCGATGTGCGCGTCGAGCAGGTCTCAGGCCAGCCTACCATCACCGCAAGCGTGGACCGCACCGTGGCGGCAGCCCAGGGCGTCCACGCGTCTGACGTCGCCGATGCCCTTGCCATTGCGTTCGCCGGGCGAACGGCCGGACAGGTTTTGGAAGGCGACAGACGCTTCGACGTAGTCGTGCGACTGAGCGATGCCCTGCGCAATGATCCGACCGTCATGGAGCAGCTTCCCGTCATGCCGGAGGACGCCGCAACCGGGGCAGCAACCGTGCCGCTGTCGTCGCTGGCGCGTTTTGGTATCGCCGACGGGCCGAACCAGATCAGTCGCTCGAACGGCAAGCGCCGGATGATCGTTCAGGCCAATGTCCGGGGCCGTGATCTGGGTAGCTTCGTCAGCGAGGCTCAGGCTCGAGTGGCCGATGAGGTCCGGCCTCCAACTGGTGGTTGGCTGGACTGGGGGGGGCAGTTCGAGAACCTTCAGCGCGCGTCGGCGCGGCTAGGCCTGATAGTCCCCATCGTGTTTCTGACCATTGGAGGCCTTCTGATCTGGGCTTTAAGGTCGGTGAAAGACGCGGCCTTGGTGTTCGCAGGTGTGCCACTGGCCCTTGTCGGGGGCGCGCTGACATTGGCGCTCAGGGGCATGCCATTCTCCATAAGCGCGGCCGTGGGTTTCATCGCCGTGTCGGGGGTAGCGACCCTGAACGGTCTCGTGCTGATGCAGGCTATCCGGGAACGATTGGCGCAGGGAGTGTCGCCTGCGGTCGCTGCTCTCGATGGAGCGCTGGACCGTATGCGTGCCGTCATGACAACCGCTTTGGTCGCCGTCCTCGGCTTTGTGCCGATGGCCTTCGCAAGCGGAGCGGGGGCTGAGGTCCAGAAGCCATTGGCCACCGTGGTCATCGGCGGCCTGACAACCGCAACTCTGCTTACGCTGATCGTCCTACCGGTGCTCGTGGCCTACTTCGGATCACGTGAGAAAATCCGGACGCCGCAGGATTGACCGCCAAGTGCCGTCGTGTTGATCGACACCGACAGTTCGCTCAGGCAACCTATTATCAATGTCGGCTTCCCACCCTAGCGGACTTTAGGAGTGTCCGCTTTCGGGCGGCTCCATCGTCTTGGTGCGGTGCAGTCAACTTCACTTTCGTGCTGTGCCAAGTCCGCTACGCCGAGGGCATGACACACAAACCACCATTAATCCGTCAAATCGCCCGACCACGTCGCTACGTCGCATATCTGCGGGTTAGCACGGCCCGGCAGGGCGTGAGCGGGCTGGGGCTCGAGGCCCAACGTGAGGCAGTCACCCGTTACGTCGAACACGTCGGCGGAGAGCTCATCCACGAGGTGGTCGAGGTGGAGAGTGGCAAACTGAAAGACCGACCGGGACTACAGGCGGCCTTGGCAAGCTGCCGCAGCCAGTCCGCCACCTTGGTGATCGCCCGGCTCGACCGTTTGGCCCGCAATGTGGCCTTCGTGTCGTCTCTGATGGACGGTGGGGTCGAGTTCGTAGCGGTCGATGCCCCATACGCCAACCGGCTGATGCTCCACATCTTGGCGGCCTTCGCCGAACACGAGCGGGACATGGTGTCGGCCCGAACGAAGTCCGCGCTACAGGCAGCCAAGGCCAGGGGGGTGAAGCTCGGCGTGAACGGCGCGAGATTGGCCATTGCCCGAAAGGCTGAAGCCATCGAGTTCGCTCAGCAACTGGCCCCATCCGTTCAAGCCGCCAAGGCGGCCGGCTGCAGCACACTCGCCCAGATTTCGGATCATCTGAACGCCGGCGGATGGCGAACGCGGGAGGGGGCAGAGTGGTGTCCAGCAACGACACGGCGGGTGTTGGCTCGACTGGCAGAACACCGAGATCGATCATGTAGGGCCATCCGTTCGAATGCCTCGTAAGTCACCGAATGAAAGCACTTTTGTATCGTCGAAGTGGCTCCCTACCCGACATCGTGTGAAGTTGATTTCACTACCGTGCCAAGCCATGACCTCCACGCTCGCAGGCTGATCCCACAGTCTTCGGAGCCGCCGTGTTTCCCCCTTCATTCGACCTCCTCGTGGAGGAGGCCTTCGCCTGGACCGCCCGTTGGGCGACACTGGAGCCACAAGCCGCTCACGTGGATCCTGAGCATCGCTGGCGGATCAGGAGCAGCCTTCAGAAAGCGGTCAGGCGGGGACAGTCCGAAAGGGCGGTGAGGATGTCCCTCGCCCTCCATCGGCTGGATCGTCGATATGTCTGGCGAGCCATTTCGACCATCGCCGTAGAGGATGTCGGCATCGGGGCTGCTGACGCGGTCCTCTGGGCCACCGCAGCCCAGCGCGCCGGTTTCCGTAAAGCTGTCGGCGAGCTGCCCCTGTTGATCGCTCTGATCCGGAGGATGGCCACTGCAGTTAAATCCCGGTCCGCAATCGAACTGGCCTTCGTCACGGACACCGGAGAGCCGGAGATGTTTCGGCTGTTCGGCGGTATGACCACCGGCCAGCTGTTGGACCGATTTGCTGGCTCAGATCCCTACGAGGCCTATGCCGCCCTGTCCGTGCTCCGGGGGATCGTGCCGAAAGCATACCGCATCCGCCCGCCTGATCAGCGGGGCGTCGCGGCGGCCGGAGAAATGCTGACCGGGCAGATGGACCCGGCCTTGGTCCGAGCCGCCAGAGCGGCCCTGTATAATCCTCTGGACGAAATGAGCCTTGGTTTCGCCGTGGCAGCGCGCTTGCCGCACGACGATAACGCACACCAAGACATCATGCCCGAGAGCCGGCTCATCGACGGCTATCCGGCCGAGACGTTCGACCAGCACGAGCGGCTGGGGCGTCAGGCCATCGACCATTTTGCCAAATCACTTTCCCGGCGTTCGCCCGCCTTAGCCGCCCTGCCTGCTGGCAAGGCCCGAGCTGCGGTCGCAGACGCTGTGTTTGTTGTCGAAGGCCAATGTCTGGACCGTTGGCTCGGAGGTCCCGATTTCGACCGGCTTAGGGGCGAGGCCGACGGCTACAGCTTGACCCGCCACGGCTTGTCAGCCGAGGCCGGGAGAGAGGTCCGGCAACTCATCCGCTCCTCGCTAGCCGATCTACACGCGACCCGCTGCATGATGGTGGCTGACGCCGAGTAGCACTCCTCGGGACGTGGAGAGCCAACGCGGAAAGCGGACATGCCAGAGGTCCGCTATGGGTGGGAAGCGGACTCTGGCCTGTAGGACTCTGACGGTCCGCTAAGCGCCATGAGTGGACATTCAAAGGCAGTCCGAAACCCGACCTTCAACCACCTCTCACATCGCCATCACTGCGCGAACCCCGCCGAACTCCATGACCAGCATCCATAACGCCATGGCGATCATCATCAGGTTTTCGGTCAGGGACAGGAAGCCTAGCGGCACATTGCTGTCGCCGCCGACGCAGGCGCACTTGAGTTCCCGCTTGTCGAGGTAGACGGCCTTGAACACCGAGATCGCACCGATGCCGCCGATGACCAGGGCGACCGGTGCCGACAGCCAGGTCAGGACACCGGCGACCATCAGGGCGCCAGCGCCGAACTCGGCGAAGGGATAGACCTTGCCATAGGGCACCCAGCGCTTGGCCAGCAGGTCATAGTTCAGGAACATCGACGAGAAACTCTCGACGTTCTGCAGCTTAAGCATGCCCAGCACCATCATCGACAGGGCGATGAACCATTCGGCCGCCTGCACGGTCAGAGGGGTGCCGAAAACGACAAGGCTGAGCATGGCGGCCATGACGGCGGTCGTCAGAAACACGACCAGTACGGGCGTATAGGTCGTCGCCTTGGGGTCGCGCACCTTCAGGCCGAGGAAGCGACGCAGGTCATCGTGACCGCCAATGCGCTGGCCGTCGATGAACACCTGGGGCGTGGTCTTGACCCCGTGTTCGGCCTTGAAGGCGTCGGTTTCCTCGCGGGTGGTCAGCCAGCGGTCATCGACGGTGTAGCCCCGGCTCTTCAGCAGTTGACGGGCCTTCAGACCCCAGGGACAGGTGTGGTCGGGCATGACCATCCGATACAGGACGGCGGTTCGGGACGGTTTGGACATGGTGTGCTCCTTGGCTTGGCAATCCAGAGCGGGGACTTTAGGTTCCGTACTTAAGTACGGAGTCAATCATGAAGGTCAGAACGATCGCGGCCCTGGCGCAGGAAGGCGGCGTGGGGGTGGAGACGGTGCGATTCTATCAGCGACGGGGCCTCATGCCGACGCCCGATCGCTGGTCGCGCGACGGCGTGGGCGCGGGCATCCGCCGCTATGGCGAGGAGGACGTGCGCCGTCTGAAGTTCATCCGCTCGGCCCAGACGGCCGGGTTCACGCTGGAGCAGATCAAGGAGCTGCTGTCGCTGGATGCCGGCGAGGACAGGGCGCGGGCCCGCGTGCTGGCGTCCGAGCGTCTAGCCGCGCTGGACCGAGCCATAGCCGATCTGGAGGACGCGAGATCGGCCCTGAGGCGGCTGGCGAGCGCCTGCGCCTCCAGGGACAGCGGCCCGTGTCCGATCATCGCGGCCTTCCAGGGGGAGACGGCCTGAGGCTCAGGCTCCGTTATGGCGCCCGAACACGGTGGCCTGACCCCTGCGGTCAATCAGCAGGGTGACATAGGGCTCGTTCCCGGCCGCCTCCATGCCGGGCGAGCCGGCGGGCATTCCCGGTGCGGCGAGGGCCAAGGCCTGCGGCCGGTCCCTCAGCAGACGGGCGACGTCGGAGGCCGGAACATGGCCCTCGACGGCATAGGCGCCGACCACGGCGGTATGACACCCGGCATAGCGATCCGGCACGCCGTAGCGGACGCGAATCGGGGCGAGGTCGTCGCGCTCGACCACATCAACGGTCCAGCCGGCGGCGCGCATGTGCGCTACCCAGCCGTCGCAGCATCCACACCAGGGCGTCTTGTAGGCGGTCATCCGTCGGTCCTGGGCCATCGCGGTGCCCGCCGAGGCGAGCGCGACCGCGCCGCCAAGAAGCAAGCGACGGGTCAATCGGGGCGCCATCAGTGGACCATGAAACGGACGGCGCCCGTCATTTCATGACCGTCCGCGCCTTCGGCCGTCCAGTTCAGCACGTAGTTGCCGGGGGCCAGAGTCGGCAAATCGGCCGATACGCGTGTCGTTGCGGCCGCGGCGGCGACGGGAACCGTGACCGCGTTGCGTCCTTCGGCGGTCACGGTCACAGTCTTCAGGGTCATCGCGTGCGGGAAGGTGGCAGTGAACCAGTCGGGCGAGCCGTCGGTCATGGCGCCGTCCGCCGGGCTGGTGACGACGTCGTGCGCGGCGTTGTCGGTATCGGCGGCATGGGCGTCGTGGCCTGCCTGCGCGCCCGGGGGATCCTGCTCGCAGCAGCAGCAAGCCTCGACAGCCTGAGCGAATGTGGGGACCATGAGGGCCAGGGTCATGGCGACCGTCGGCATGATCTTGCGTATAGGTAACTCTCCTTAGAACCAGGCCTTGAGGCCGATGACGAAACGGGTGTGCTCGGGCTCGCCGCCCGCCGCGCGGGTGAAGTCGGCGGTATCTCCGAGTTCGCGACTCCACTCCACCCCGACATAGGGCGCGAACTCCCTGGCGATTTCATAGCGCAGGCGAAGGCCGGCCTCGACGTGGGTGAAACCCGAGCCCAGACCGAGCTCCGGCACGTCGGACGCCGAAGCCTCGACTTCGATGCGCGGCTGCAGGATCAGGCGCTGGGTGATGCGCTGGTCATACTCGGCTTCGACCCGCGCGGTCAGGTCGCCCCCGGTCGACAGGAAGGTGGCGGCGTCGACCTCCCACCAATAGGGGGCGAGACCCTGGACGCCGAGCACCAGATGGGTCGGATCCTCGCCGCCCTCCCCGAAGTCCTGGCGCACGCCCGCCTGCACATCCCAGAACGGCGTGATGGCGCGGCTGTAGAGAGCCTGGACCTCGCCTTCGATCTCGCCATCAAAGTCGCCTTCGGCCTCGGACTTCCACCAGAAGCGGTTGATGTCGCCGCCGGTCCAGCCCGCCACGTCCCAGGTCCAGGCCTCCTCGCCGTCGCCGAAGCCGACCTCCAGCCGGTCGATGATGACGGCGGTGGCGCGCACATCGCCGTTCTCGCGCCTCAGGATGTCGCGGGCGCCGGTCATCTGATCCGTCCCCCAGATCGCGTCGGCCGCATGGGCCGGGCCGGACAGGGCAGCGGGCGGCAGGGGCGGTTGGCGGGGACGTCCATCGTCATCGGCGCTGGTCGGCACGTCTGGCGGACCCATCGCCTGTTCGCTCATGTCATGTCCGGCGTGCGGATCTGCGGTCTGAGGCTGCGCACCCATGTCGTGACCGGCATGCGGGTCGACGGGTTCCGGGACCGGGCTCATGTCATGTCCGGCATGCAGATCAGCCGTCGGCGGGACCGTCGCGGGCGTCTGG
Organism: Alphaproteobacteria bacterium; assembly: GCA_018826885.1. GTDB lineage: Bacteria > Pseudomonadota > Alphaproteobacteria > Caulobacterales > Caulobacteraceae > Brevundimonas. The sequence goes on from JAHJYN010000025.1 coordinate 27,362, forward strand.
GCTGTTGGCGGGTGATGCTCATGATCCTGGGCTGTGGCAGCGCCCGCCACGAGCAACAGCGGCACCAGACAGATCAAAAGCCGGATCATGACGCCGCTCCATCCAGCGGGCGGACAGTGACGACGTTGAACATCCCCGCGTGCATGTGCATCAGCATATGGCAGTGGAAGGCCCAGTCGCCCGGGGCATCGGCGGTCAGGTCGAAGGTCACCTTGGACCCCGGCGCGACGTTGACCGTGTGCTTCAGTGGCTGGTGCCCCGCCGGGCCGCCCGTCACCAGTTCGAAGAAATGGCCGTGCAGGTGGATGGGGTGGGCCATCATGGTGTCGTTGACCAGGGTCACGCGCACCCGCTCGTCCCGCTCGAAACGGATCGGCTCGACGATCTCGGAGAACTTGCGGCCGTCAAAGCCCCACATGAACCGTTCCATATTGCCGGTCAGGTGGATTTCCAGTGCGCGGGAGGGCGGTCGCTTGTCCTTGTTGGGCGTCAGGGAGACGAGGTCGGTATAGACCAGCACGCGGTGCGGCGCGTCCTCCAGCCCCATGGGGCGCTCGCCAAGGCGGTTGGCCGGGTCGGGCGAGACCATGTCGACACCGACGCCGACGGCCATGCCGGCAGGCGCATTGTCCGGGTTGCGCATGTCGTGATCCCTGGATCCGTGGTCCATCGGCGCGGCGGCAGGCTCGCCGTGGCCCATCGCGGCGTGATCCATCCCATGTCCCATGGCCGAGTGATCCATGCCCGCCATCCCGCCCATTCCCATGTCGCGCATGGTCAGGGTCGGCACCTCGCGCAGCGGCGGCACCTCTGCCGTCATGCCCAGACGGGGCGCCAGCGTCGCCCGCGCCATGCCGGACCGGTCGACCGACTCGGCCACCAGCGTATAGGCGCGGTCACCGGTCGGGCGGATGATGACGTCATAGGTCTCGGCCACCGAAATCTGGAACTCGTCGGTCTCGACGGGGCGCACGTTCTCGCCGTCGGCATTGACCACGGTCATGGCCAGGCCCGGGATACGCACATTGAAGATCGACATGGCCGAGGCGTTGATGACCCGGAGCCGCACCCGCTCGCCGGGACGGAACAGGCCGGTCCAGTTCTCGGTCGGGCCATGGCCGTTGACCAGATAGGTATAGGTCGTGCCGTTGACGTCGGCGATGTCGCGCGGGTCCATGCGCATCCCGCCCCACATGCGCCGCTCCTCCAGCGACATCCCGTCCTCGCCGGACACGAGGCCCGACAGGGTCGTGCGTGACTGGTTGAAGTAGCCGGGGCTCTTCTTGAGCCGATCCAGGATTTCGTGAGGGTGCAGGAAGCTCCAGTCCGACAGGACGATGACGTGCTCGCGGTCGTAGGCAACCGGATCCGCGTCCGCCGGATCGATGATCAGCGGTCCGTAGTGGCCCATCGCCTCCTGGAGGTTCGAGTGGGAGTGATACCAGAAGGTACCCGACTGGATCACCGGGAACTCATACTGGAAGGTCTCACCGGGCCGGATGCCGGGGAAGCTGACCCCCGGAACGCCGTCCATGTGGAAGGGCAGCAGCACCCCGTGCCAGTGGATAGACGTGTCTTCGTCCAGGGTGTTGGTCACCGACAGCCGCGCCGTCTGGCCCTCGCGCAGCCGGATCAGCGGCGCGGGCAGGGTCCCGTTGACGGTGATGGCGTGACCGGTGCGCCCGCCGACGGTGAACGGCGAATGGCCGACCGTCAGCCGCACGTCCGGTCCGTCGAGTGTGTGCAGGTCTGTCCCTAGGCCCGCTGACCCGCTCTGGGCCCATGCCGGCATCAACCCCTGGGCGGCGAAAAGCCCTGCGCCGCCTGCGAAGCCGCGCAGCAATGCGCGACGGTCTGTTTGAATCGATCTCATGCGTCTGTCTTGGCCCATCTGTCTGAACAAGCCTTACGTCAGAACCGCGCGCGCCCCTCGCGACGGCTGGTCGCAGGGGCTCATTCGGAGGGGCCGAGGCGATCCAGCAAGGCCTTTCGGGCGCGGGCAATCCTCAGTTCTACCGCCTTGGACGACAGCCCCAGTATCCGGCCGATCTCGGCATGAGACCGGCTTTCCAGAACCGCGAGCAGGAGCGGCGCGCGCTGACCGTCGGGCAGTTCATTCAAGGCGCGATTCAGACGCTCCACCCGCCGCCGATCATCCATCCGGTCCTCGGCCCCGGGCGTCGGGTCACCGACTGTCATGGCTTCCGGCGCGTCCAGGCCCATGACGCCCCTCACGAGACGACGCACGCGGCGACGACGGCTCCAGTCCCGGCATTTGTTAAGGGCGATGGTGCGCAGCCAGGCTCCGAACGGCCGTCCGGGATCGTATCGACGAATCGACAGCCAGGCGGCGGCATAGGTCTCCTGGGTCAGGTCCAGCGCCTCGTCCGGGTCGCCGACGTAACGGCTGACGAACCGATTCAGCTCACCCTTCGTCGCCGTCATCAGGCGCGAAAACGCCGCCCGGTCTCCCAGGGCGGCTTGGCCTTCGTCGGTGTCGCCAGCCCCCACGCTCGTGTCAGTCGGCGTCGGCGCGCAGGGTCTCGACCACCGCGCGGTCGAACTCTTCCGCCTGCCGGGGCGTCAGCACGGCGCGCATCTCGAACACATGACGGATCGTCGCCA